>JADGRN010000094.1 GCA_017880825.1 Methylophilaceae bacterium
CCTCACGTAATTTTCCGGCTTGGCGGTTAGGCGCATCTTGGCATCTTCGGTGCGTCCCTCGGTGTAAACCACCAAGTCGCCTTTCGGCAAAAATGCGGCAGAAACACCAACCGCAGCATTCAGCAAGCCACCTGGATTGTTGCGCAAGTCCAGAATCAAGCCTTTAAAGGCTTCTTTATTCTGATCATGCATGGATTTCAGAGCCTTGGCCAAATCCTCTCCAGTGTGTTCCTGGAACTGGGTGATGCGCACATAGGCATAACCCGGTTCGGCCAATTTAAATTTGACACTCTGTGTTTTGATCACGGCACGTACCAGCGTAAAGATCAGCGCCTTGGATTCGCCCTTGCGCAGTACCGTCAGGGTAATAGAAGTATCGGGTTTGCCGCGCATGCGCTTCACAGCGTCATTGAGCGTCATGCCTTTGACTTGGGTGTCATCCAGCTTGATAATGAAATCGCCGGTTTTAAGACCAGCCTTGTAAGCGGGGGTGTCTTCAATCGGGGAGACAACTTTAACAAAGCCATCTTCCATACCAACTTCTATACCGAGGCCACCAAATTCGCCTTGGGTGCCGGCCTGCAAGTCCTTGAATCCGTCGACATCCAGATAGGCTGAGTGTGGATCCAGCCCTGACAACATGCCGTTAATGGCTTCGCTGATAAGTTTTTTATCGTCAACTGGTTCGACATAGTCACTTTTGATCTTGCCAAAGACTTCGGCAAAAGCGCGCAAGTCGTCGAGCGGTAATTGTGGTTTGCTATCTTTCTCGGCGATGGCTGAATAATTCAGACTGAGCATCACGCCTAAAATGGCGCCAAGGGCGATGAGACTGAATTTTTCAAATTTTGCGCGCATGTGGGATGATTCCTTGGGGGGGTAATGTTGCGATTATGACAATGAAATAGATAATACGTTTATTTTCCGCTATTTGCCTTTGGCTTGCAAAGGGCGAACAGCATTTTATTGTGAATATCCTGAGTGGAAAAATCATGAACCATCATCTGGAAATTGAATACTGTACTCTGTGCCGCTGGCTGCTTCGGGCCGCATGGCTGGCGCAAGAGCTTTTAACCACCTTCGAATCTGACCTTGGCCGTGTCAGCCTGGTTCCCGGCAGCGGCGGTATTTTTGTAGTCCGGCTGAATGGTGAAACTCTGTTTTCACGCATGGAAGCAGGCCGATTTCCTGAGGCCAAAGAGCTCAAACAATTGGTGCGTGACCGAATTGCGCCGGGAAAATCTTTAGGCCACAGCGACCACTAGCTTTTGCATGGTGCGTCGCCAGGTTTTAGTGGACTAGCTAAAATTCATATTCGGCCTGCATACGGAAAGTATGATCAGGCGCGGCGTTACTTATGCCAAACAGCAGCGCAGCATTATATTTAATCGCTTGTTTGTTGCCTAAGCCAATCTTGCCGAAAACGGCTGGGCCCATCTTGTGGCTTTGATCGTCTGAATCTTCCCAGTGATTCCATTCGCCCATTTCACCAAAACCTTGCAGGCCGAACTCGAAGGTTTGTAACCAGCGATATTTCACCTGCCATTGGTAGCCGATTTCAGTAATGTGATGCTCGCCAGATTCTTCCTGGCCAAACTTGCGTTCGAATAGCAGGTTAGCGTTAAGCTGCAGCTTGCCAAAGTCAGTCTGGAATAGTGGCCCGAGTTTGAGTTCGTATGGGTTATTCTTGTTCAACGGCGCTTCTATTTCCATAATCAGGCCGAGATCCACCGGGTATTTTCCAGTTTCGGTAAGCTGAAATTTATTTTCCCATTCAGCAATGCTAACCCCCTCACTGCCTGCGCTCTCGCGTTTGAGGTAAATCTCGGTAAACCAATATTCAGCGGCACCGTAACCAAAACCAAGACTAGTGACATGTTCGCGCGTGCCATCCTGATCTTTGGCGGTACCGAACTTAAAGTCAATTTCACGCTCACCGTATTCAACAGCGGGCGTGTAAACATAATCCGCTGGCCCTGCATAAACGTGGCTACAGAAGATAGCGCCCAGAAACAGCGCGATGCTGGTTTTTTTCATAATGTACTATCCTATTATTTGGAAGGTTGTTGTGGTTGGCTGATCAGTTTCATGCCGATGACGATGGAGACCAGCACGACTGCGAAGAATATGATCTGCATGCCGGCGGGTCTGGCGTCATATCCTGCCAGGCCATGCAGCAAGGTGCCGAGCACGGAATCTGGCGGCAACAGGCTCGAGGTGTCCCACAATGGAGCAGCCAGGCTGGGCAACAAATTAGCCTGGATCAGCAAACGCGCCACTTGAGAGGCCATGCCGGCCGCCAATAACAGCACTAACAAGCTGGTGACACTAAAGAACCAGCGTAGAGGTATGCGCAACAAGCCAGCATACAGCGTCCAGCCGACAGCCACGCCGCCGGTTAGTCCCAGCAAGCCGCCAACGAGCACTGTGTGCGTGCTTTGGCTACCCGCTGTCGCGATGCCGTAAAGAAATAGTACTGTTTCTGACCCTTCACGCAGTACGGCTAGCGCGATGATGGCGAAAAGTACTGAACATTCACGTTTGCCATCACTGATTGCACGCCCGGTGTTGCGGGCATGGATGGCAAGCTCCTTGCTGTGCGCCGCCATCCAGATGTTATGCCAGGCCAGCATAAGGACGGCGATACCAAGTACCCCCGCGCTAAACAATTCCTGGCCAAAACCGCTGGCCATTTCGGCAATGGTATTGGTGGCTGCGGCCACAATGGCTGAACCGGCCAGCCCTGCGGTAATGCCGGCAATTAGCCAGCGATTGCGACCCGACACTCCGCGCGTGGCGGCAGTAAGGATGCCGACAATCAAGGCGGCTTCTAGGGTTTCACGGAATACGATAATGGAAGAGCCAAACATATTGATGATGCCTTTATCCGGTTAAGTTATTGCGCGATGACGGCGCCTTTAGCGGTGCTTTCGTTGAATTCGCCAAAAAATGGGTAGCGGCCTGCCTTGAGCGGGCCAATATAAAGTGAGGCGGCGCTATTGCCCGGGATCACTTTTTCTCGGGCCAAATCATAGCTCTCAAATTCTTCCGGTGTGGAATCTTGGTTTTCAATCAGCAGCTTGATTTTTTTGCCTGCCGGAACAATCAATTCAGCGGGCTCAAACCGGTGCTCACGAATAACTATGGTGAATTCAGCGTCGGCGGCAAAGGCAGTGCTGGTTAGTAGAAATAAAGTAATAAAAAGCAGTTTTTTCATTGCGAGTTCCTTGAATGTTATGCAAATGATAATCTTTCTCATTTGTATTTGCAAGGTATTTTTTGTGGAGAATAATTCAGACTGGCAATGTGAATTATTCTCAAGTTCTGCGGACATCATTTTTCTGCGTTAGACTGCATAGAATGAGCAAATCCCTTTATAACTGACTAAGCTGAACGGAGACAAAAATGGCTAAAAAACTCAAAACCGAAGACAACACAAATACACCCGTCATTAAAGCCCTCAATAGTATCCTTGAAATGGAGCTGGCAGGCGTTGTGCGCTACACCCACTACGCCTTGATGGTTTTCGGCTACAACCGCATCCCTATTGTTTCCTGGCTGCGTGGGCAGGCAACCGAGTCGCTTGACCATGCCAATAAAGCAGGGGAATTGATCACACACTTGGGCGGGCATCCCTCACTGGCCTTGGGCCCGTTGCTGGAGACTCACAAACACGATATTGGCGATATTATGCGTGAATCATTGGAGCACGAAAGCGCTTCGCTGAATTGCTATCACAAGCTACTTAAGCTGGTAGAAGGCAAATCGGTGATGCTGGAAGAATATGCGCGCGAAATGATTTACGCGGAAGAGATGCACATCGGTGAAGTCGACAAGATGCTGCGCAAGCCCGGTGAAGTTGGCGTGTTCCATAAACTAGGGAAATAAGCTGATTGGCTGATAGCTGGCTGGCGACTGAGTCAGCACCAGCTACTTCACTGATAGTTGCTATCGCTTGACTTGGCGCTGCCGATGCGACGTGCGCCATTGAAGCGCTTGGACCAGTATTCGTCGCCCATATTGACGACATGCACCCCACCGCCAGCAGTGGGCGCATGGATGAAACGGTTGTCGCCGATATAGATGCCAACGTGTGAGAAAGCAGTTTTCAGCGTGTTAAAAAATACCAGGTCACCCGGCTGCAGTTGCTCCAAAGGCACCGCCTGCCCAAGCTGGCTGATTGCGCGTGCGCCGTGCGGCAAGGTCAGGCTGGCGGCCTGCTGGAATACATAGCGCACGAAACCGCTGCAATCGAAGCCGGTTTCTGGCGAACTCCCACCGAATTTGTATTTTGTCCCGGTCAGGCTCAAGGCGCTGATCAATACTTCTTGCGCCAACCCAGACCAATCGGGGTAGGCTTGCTCTGCGGTAGCCGGAGTTGTGGGCTGTTTGGTGGCTTCTGCGGCCTGACAAGCCAGGCTGCAGCAGGCCAAAAAAACTATGAATAGAGGTTTTAAAAAATGCATGAGACGGATTCTAAAAGCTAAACCATGTGTTTGTAAACCATTGAGTAAATTCCATAAATCTTGAGCGAGGCAAAAACTCTCCTGGTCATGGTGTAGAATGGGGCGCATGCATAGCCATAGAGCAGGAGCCTGTGATGAGCAATAGCGATTTTTTATTGGAAGAGATTAAGGCCTCTGCGCGCGAACTGACAGCACGCGCGCTAACTCAACGGCAGCTGACCGAGCAGCAAATCAGGCAAATGCTGGCAGCCATTTCTCAAGGGGTTAGCCAAGGCGTGGCACACGGCACAGTCAGTGGTAGGGTTAAGCAAGAGATGCTGACTTTGGCAGACCATACCAGGCATATCAGTACCGGCAAGGCCCATCGCGTTAAGCTGGTGGTAGAAGCCATGGGCAGCCGTTTGCTTGCCTCGGCAGAGGATGCAGGCAAAGTCGGTCGCAGCGTAGCAAAGCAGGTGGGCGCCCGTGCGGCTTTGCTCGCCAGCCACAAACTGGCAGAAATCGCTGCCAGAATTGAAATAAAAACTCAGGCGTTAAAACACAGCAAATAACCAACTTGAGTTGCGCACAAAAAACTTAGTTTTATCACATGATTCGACAAACCATCTCCGTAATGCATGATTTTGGCCGTTTGCGCGAAATTGCCGGCATCCTAATGCACTATGGCTGGGGCGATATCGCCAAGCGCTTGGGTGTTGGAGGTGTGGCCGGGCGAGTTGGGGATATGATTAACTCCAAAGAGTCGCGCGAGGTCATGCTGTTGCCGCCAGAAGTTAGGGTGCGACTGGCGATGCAGGAACTGGGCCCAACCTTCGTCAAGCTCGGGCAGGTGCTGGCGACTCGCCCCGATATTTTCCCGCCGCAGTGGATTACGGAATTTGCCAAATTGCAGGATCAGGTGCCGCCTGTGCCTTTTGAGGAGCTGCTGCCGGATCTGGAAAAAACGCTGGGTAAATCCCCATTTGAGGTGTTCAAGGAATTACAGGCCGTGCCTATTGCGGGAGCCTCGATTGCGCAGGTTCACCTAGCGAAACTGCAGGATGGCACCCCCGTCGTCTTGAAGATACGACGCCCTCATGTGCAGGAAAGCATTGCGGCGGATTTGCGCCTGCTATCTCATCTGGGGCGCCTGCTGGAATCAGAAGTTGAAGAGATCAAGCGTTTTCAACCGGGTAAAATCATCACGCAATTTTCCAAGTCGCTTAAACGTGAGCTGGATCTGGCGATGGAAGGCCGTAACACCGAGCGTTTTACGCGCAACTTTGCCGAAGACGAGAACATTGTTTTTGCCAAAATATACTGGGATTTCAGCAGCGAAGGCTTGCTGGTCATGGAACATATCCATGGCATTCCAGGCAATAATCTGCAACAGGCCAGCATCGATGGTCTGGATCTTAAATTGTTGGCCGAGCGCGGTGCCAACGCCGTGCTGAAAATGGTATTGATTGATGGTTTTTTCCATGCCGACCCGCACCCAGGCAATGTGTTTTATCTGCCGAATAATCGCTTGGCCATCATTGATTGCGGCATGGTCGGGCGCGTCACTTTCGAGCGTCGCGGTGAGATAGCGGATATGCTGGCCGCGCTGGTTTCGCGCGATATTGACGCACTCAGAGACATTCTCATCCTGTGGTCAGGT
>JADGRN010000095.1 GCA_017880825.1 Methylophilaceae bacterium
GAAGTTCCGAAGAAGTAACTGTGGGACGTAGTGTTGTACTTTAGCAATCGTCATCGTTAAAACAATAGGGTACAGACCACATTTTTATTTGTTAGCCGCGTGAATTGTCCTTCGGATTCTATTTACCGCCCTTTGCCACCCAAAGACCCGCGGTTATAGTCTTTGTCACCTATCGGAATGCAGCGCCCCAAGCCGAGATAACCGCCCTGTGCGCCGGGAGGGCAGCCTTGGTTTTCCGGGTATTGCTTGGCGACTTCCTTGGCTTCTGCCGCTTTTGTTGTATCGACAAATTCCCAGCGGCCATTGGGATGAAGGATGACCTGATCGCCGCTTGGCGTCACCGCTTGCAGGTCCTTGCCCAACTCATCGGCCAATGCGGGCGCCGAGAGCACGGGCATAGCCAGTGCGCCCGACATCAGAAAAACTTCAAATAATTTTCTCATACGATTTTCCATGTTTAAACAGCTTCGTTGCGATGGGCCTGTAACAATCTTTTCAGTTCCGGCGTTTTCCGATACATCCACACAGCTGCATATAATCTTACCTTAACTCCGTTTATTGACCGGTTAACTTGCGTTGATCAAATCTTTTTGTGAGTCGAATTGCAAGCTGGCGAGCCTTGCATAAAGCCCGCCTTTGTTACGCAACTCAGCAGCAGTGCCGATTTCGACGATGCGCCCATGTTCCAATACCACGATGCGGTCAGCCTTTTGCACGGTTGCCAGCCGGTGCGCGATGATCAGCGTGGTGCGCCCCTGCATCGCCGCGTTAAGGCCTTGCTGTACCAGGATTTCCGACTCGGCATCCAGCGCGCTGGTGGCCTCGTCCAGCAATAACAAGGGCGCGTCTTTCAGGATGGCGCGCGCGATGGCAATGCGCTGACGCTGCCCGCCCGAAAGCCTGGTGCCGCGCTCGCCCATGAAGGTTTGATAGCCTTCCGGCAGGCGGTTAATAAATTCATCCACTTGTGCCGCTTTGGCAGCCTGCATGACTGCGTCATCTGTCGCCAGTGGCCGACCGTAGCGGATATTTTCCATGGCGTCAGCGGAAAAAATCACCGGGTCCTGCGGCACTACGGCAATCATGCTGCGCAAGTCTTCCAGGCCCAGGTTGCGTACATCCTGCCCATTGATCGTGATGCTGCCTTCCGACACATCGTAAAAACGCAGCAATAGCTGAAACAGTGTGGTTTTCCCGGCGCCGGAAGGGCCAACCAGGGCGATGGTTTCGCCAGCAGCGATATTGAGCGACACATTATCCAGCGCGGCGCTCTGTGGCCGTGCGGGGTAGCGGAAAGTGACTTGATCAAGCTCAATCGCCGCTTTGCTGCTGTCTTTCAAGGGTTCAGGTTTTTCTGGCGCTGAAATCGCCGGTTCGGCATGCAATAGTTCCAGCAAGCGTTCGGTGGCGCCCGCCGCGCGCATCACATCACCCCATACTTCGGCCATCGTGCCTACACCACCGGCCACCATGGCGGCGTAAAGAATAAATGAAGTGAGTTCACCGCCGGACATACTGCCCTGACTTACCTGACGTGCGCCTATCCACAACACAAAAATGATGGTGCCGAGAATGGCGGTGATCATCAGTGCCGTCATCGCGGCCCTGACTCGCGTGCGGCGAATCGCGGTGACAAAGCTGATTTCTGCGCTGTTGCTAAAGCGGCTGCTTTCGCGCTGCTCCTGGGTATAGGATTGCACCGTGGGCATGGCGTTGAGGATTTCCCCGGCCATCGCCGATGCATCGGCGATGCGGTCTTGCGATTCGCGCGAGAGTTTTTTGAGTTTGCGCCCGATCAGCATGATGGGCAGTATCAATAGCAGCATCAGCCCCAGATTGAGTGAAAACAGATAAAAGCTGGTGACCGCCAGCATCACCATGCCGCCTATGCACTGGAACAGGCTGCGCAAACCCATGGAAACCGAGCTGCCGACCACGGTTTGAATCAGCGTAGTGTCGCCGGTCAGGCGCGACAACACTTCACCGGTCTGCAAAGTCTCAAAAAATTGTGGCGATTGGTTCAGCACCTGCGCATACACTGCGCTGCGCAAGTCTGCGGTGACGCGTTCTCCCACCCATGAAACCGTGTAATAGCGCGCTGCCACCATCATCGCCCAGAAGCACGCCAAGCCAAACAGTACGCCAAAATGACCATTCAGGCTCGCTGCGCCGAGCAGACCAGTACCGGGTTTGGCATGCTGACCAAAGCCGAAATCGATCAGGTCGCGGAAAGCCAGCGCTATCTTGCCACGATAGGGCCGTAAAAACGGCCACAGGTCGCGCAGTATGGAGAGGCGTTTCGTAACAGGTGTTGTCGCTGGAGAAGCTTGCATGTTTTTGGCAGACATTAGAAGTCAGAAGTTGATGTTAGCACCAACAAGCAGACCTGCTTATAGCAGCTTCGTTCAGTGTGAGTATTTAATGTCGGCGGATAGTACAAATGAAAACGGAGGCATAAGCCTCCGTTTTTTTACGCAACAACGCAGAACCTTAGCGGTTGCAGACGTACATTGTCACTTCAAACCCAAAACGCATTTCGGTAACTTCTGGTTTGGCCCACATGCTAAGGCTCCTTCTAACTAGATTAAAAATCAACTATAGAACGTTTACATTTGGAGATGAGCGTTCTGTAAGGTATGAGTGCCTCTTGTGCTTAATGTTTCCTCGATACCCTGCCTAAAGTCATGAAAACTACCTCATGATTTTCATGATTAGTGATTTTCCCTGGATTTGTCTGATATACCCGGCAGAAAGCCCTTCTGGAACCATAACCGTGCCTTTTGTCTGCAGGCGTTGAGGCGCCGTGGAAAACGGAAGGAGGCTTTCAATAGGGTGTTCCCGCTCTCGCATATCCCCGTGTTCGCAGGCTGCCGAGTACAATCTTCATGAGAATAATAAACAATTCGTTAAATGAATGACGGAGACTGCCATGAAGAAACTAAAAAATGAAGCAGAATTATTTAAAGAAGCTTTACTCGCAGGCGTGAAGTATGCGGAGGGGCGTGGCGTAGTCGAGTTTGAACCAACTGATTCGGCAAGTGAGAAACTCTTGTACATCTACAGGCTGCTCGTCCATGATAAAGTCATTCAGCCATTGCCTGAAGATCAGGTCGCTGAAAAAACCTTGAGGCACAAACTTGCAATCTGGTACTCAAAACAACTGCCAAAAGATCATCCGCTTTTAAAATAAGGCGGAGAACTCAGGCAATGGGCGGCGGGGGATAATCCAATATACTTGGCGGGAGAATCATGAAAACCACTTTGATTACTGGGGCCAACCGCGGGATTGGGCTGGAGTTTGCAAGGCAATATGCCGCTGATGGCTGGCGCGTCTTAGCTTGCAGTCGCCATCCGGAAAAGTCCACCGAGCTCAACCAACTGGCAGCCCACTATCCTGATCAGATTACGGTGCATGCGCTTGACGTCACTGATCATGCACAGATTGAGAGCCTGGCGCAGGCACTGGCCAGCGAATCCATCGACCTGCTTATTAACAACGCCGGCGTCTCTTTGCATTCCGGTGTGGATGGTTTTGGCCATACCGACTATGAGGCATGGATGCAGACATTCCGCATCAATACCATGGCACCGCTAAAGATGGCCGAAGCCTTTGCCTCACAAATTGCTCGAAGTGGCCAAAAAACCATTGTGACCATTACCAGCAAGATGGGCAGCATTGCAGACAATGGCAGCGGCGGTCACTATTTATACCGGTCCAGCAAGGCGGCGGTGAATATAGTCGTGAAGAGCCTCGCCATTGACCTGAAGCCGGTCGGCATCACCGCAGTCGTATTGCACCCGGGATGGGTAAAAACCGATATGGGTGGGCCGAACGCATGGATCACCGCGGAGCAAAGCGTATCGGGCATGCGGCACATTATTAGTCGTCTCACTCCCGCAGACTCTGGGAAATTCATCGCTTATGACGGTCAGGTGGTTCCGTGGTAAATGCCTTGTCGTTAAGAACACAAGATCAAACTAACTAAAGACTAATTGGTGGGACGAGGAGGATCGAACTCCAGACCTTCGCATTGCGAACGCGACACTCTCCCGGCTGAGCTACGTCCCCACGGTTAGTTGCAGCTAGCCCATTGCGGGCTGGTCTGAATTATACTTGGCAGACTATTTTGATTCTACCCTGTCAACACAATGAATAAATACCTGAACAATCTGTTCTGGCTGCTGCTGGCTGTGCTTGGCGCTGCAGCGGTCGGCGGCATCGCGCTGAATCGCGGCGAAAGCGTCAACGCGCTGTGGTTTATTGCGGCCACGCTGTGCATACATGCGATTGCCTATCGATTCTACGCCGCCTGGATAGCCGCCAAGGTGTTAGTCATCGACGAAACGCGGGCGACCCCGGCCGAGCGTCTGGATAATGGCCGCGATTTCGTCCCCACCAACAAGTGGATTGTGTTCGGCCACCATTTCGCGGTGATTGCCGGGCCTGGGCCGCTGGTGGGGCCGACGCTGGCAGCGCAGTTTGGTTAC
Source organism: Methylophilaceae bacterium (assembly GCA_017880825.1). Taxonomy (GTDB): domain Bacteria; phylum Pseudomonadota; class Gammaproteobacteria; order Burkholderiales; family Methylophilaceae; genus JADGRN01. The sequence goes on from JADGRN010000095.1 coordinate 4,489, forward strand.
TTGCCGGGCACCTTGTGGATACTGTTCGGTGCGGTGCTGGGCGGTTGCGTACAGGATATGGTGACGCTGTTTCTCTCTACCCGTCGCGATGGCAAAAGCTTAGGGCAGATGGCGCGCGACGAGTTGGGGCCGTTGGGCGGGGCGGCGGCGCTAATCGGCACTTTTGCCATCATGATTATCCTGATAGCGGTACTCGGGCTGGTGGTGGTCAACGCCATGAAGCACAGTCCTTGGGCCACTTCCACCGTGTCAGCGACAATCCCGATTGCCATGATTGTCGGTCTTTACATGCGTAATTTCCGCCCTGGCCGGGTGCTGGAAGCTTCGGCCTTGGGAGCGATTTTGCTGCTACTTTCCGTGGTGGCCGGTGGCTGGGTGGATCACCACGAGGGGTTACGGGTATTGTTTGATCACGAAGGCCTGACGCTGGCCTGGTGGGTGATGGCCTATGGCTTTGCTGCGGCCATCCTGCCGGTGTGGCTGCTGCTGGCGCCGCGCGATTATCTTTCCACTTTTATGAAACTGGGCACGGTGATTCTGCTGGCGGTGGCGATTGTGCTGCTGCAGCCGCACGTCAAAATGCCTGCGCTGACGCAGTTTATCGATGGCAGCGGCCCGATTTTTGGCGGCAAATTATTCCCGTTTGTTTTCATCACCATCGCCTGTGGCGCCATTTCAGGTTTTCATGCGCTGATCGCTTCCGGCACCACGCCCAAACTTTTGGCCAACGAGCGCGACATCCGCATAATAGGCTACGGCGGTATGCTGCTCGAGTCATTCGTCGCCATCATGGCGCTGATCGCCGCGACCGTGCTGGAGCCTGGCGTCTATTTCGCCATCAATAGCCCAGCCGGTGTGGTGGGCAAAGAAGCCGTGGACGCGGTGGCCAAAATTTCCTCCTGGGGTTTTCCGGTAAGCGTTGAGCAAATGCAAACCCTGGCCCGGCAGATGGGCGAAAAAACCCTGTTCGCCCGCACCGGTGGCGCGCCCTCGCTGGCGGTCGGCATGGCCAGCATATTCGGCAGTGCTTTTGGCCAGGGCTTGCTGGCGCTTTGGTATCACTTTGCCATCATGTTCGAGGCCATCTTTATCCTCACCACGCTGGATGCCGGCACGCGTGTCGGGCGCTTCATGCTGCAGGACATGCTGGGCAATATCTGGCCAAAAATGGGACAAACTTCCTGGGCACCTTCGGTCATCTTCACCAGTGCGCTGGTGGTAGCCGGTTGGGGCTATTTTCTCTACATCGGCGTGATTGACCCAAATGGCGGCGTGAACATCCTGTGGCCGCTGTTCGGCATTGCCAATCAGATGCTGGCGGCAATCGCGCTGTGTGTGGGGACGGGTATTTTAATCAAGTCAGGCAAGCTCAAATACGCCTGGGTGACGGGTGGGCCATTGCTATGGCTGGTGATAATTACCAGTACTGCCGCATGGGAGAAAATCACCAGCACCGATATCCGCGTAGGCTTTTTCGCTGCGGCCAACGATTTATCAGCCAAATTGGGCGCCGGTACTTTGCCACCAGAAAAAGCCGCCGTTGCTCCGCAGCTGATATTCAACCAGCAACTG
>JADGRN010000096.1 GCA_017880825.1 Methylophilaceae bacterium
TTGCTGAAATTGATCCAGCGCTCCTATCCGATGAAATTGAGAGAGTAAATATTAGTCTTCCAAAAAGAGTATTGGCGCGATTAGATGCTAAAGCCAGATCGGCAGGGGAAACACGCTCTGGGTATATCGCACACATGGCCATTAGCGGTTAACCAACCCATAAGTTGAGCATAGGCCTGCTAATGCCATTTAGCATTCATTAATTTAGCCGGCCCTTCAATAAACGCAGCATTAACTGCGGTTGTATGCCTGATACCAGGCAACGAAACGCGCCACACCCTCTCGCACTGAAGTGTTTGGTTTTAAGCCTGACCAGCCATCCAACTCCGTGGTATCTGCATAGGTCGCAGGTACATCACCAGGCTGCATGGGCAGGAAATTTTTTTCGGCTGTTTTGCCCAACGCGGCTTCCAGTGCTTCTATGTATTCCATCAACTTAACTGGTTGGTTGTTGCCAATGTTAAATACCCGATATGGTGCATTACTGGTGCTGGGGTCGGGGTTATCGGAGTCAAAGGATGGGTTCGCTGTTGCAGGTTTATCCAGCAAGCGAAGCACACCCTCAACGATGTCATCAATATAGGTAAAGTCGCGCATCATATTGCCGTGGTTGAAGACGTCAATCGGCTTATCCTCAAGAATCGCTTTTGTGAACAGGAATAGCGCCATATCCGGACGACCCCATGGGCCATAGACTGTAAAGAACCTCAAACCGGTGGTTGGCAGACCAAACAGGTGGCTGTAGGTGTGCGCCATCAGTTCGTTGGATTTCTTGGTGGCGGCATAAAGACTGACAGGGTGGTCGATATTGTCATGCTCAGAGAACGGCAATTTCGTATTTCCACCGTACACACTGGAACTGGAAGCATACACCAGATGCTCGACCTTAGCATGACGGCAGCCTTCAAGAATATTCGTGAACCCAACCAGGTTTGATTGAATATAAGCATGAGGATTAATTAGCGAGTAGCGCACTCCGGCTTGAGCGGCAAGATGGATGACGCGTTGGAACCCTTCTTTTGCGAACAGCTCTGCCATGCCCCGGATATCGGCAACATCCATTTTGATAAAGCGAAATTTTTGCTGCGGTAACAGACGATCCAGGCGCGCCTGTTTAAGGTTTACATCGTAATAGTCATTGAGGTTGTCGATACCGACAACTTCATCCCCGCGTGCCAGCAAGCGCAATGCGGTGTGCATGCCTATAAATCCAGCAGCACCGGTGAGAAGGATTTTCATGCCTTATAGCTTTCCATCCACCTGATTTGCGTCGAATTTAATGGTAGTGAAACGGTGCTCCTTGTCCCCCGGATTGATGCGTTCAGGACTATAGTCGGCAAAGAAAACTTGGTTGAATTTGAGTCCGGATATCCTTTCGATGACAGGAATACAATCATCCTCTGTCGCTCCCGGATAGACTGTGAATTCGTAGATAACCACATCACCTTTTTTGATCACCTTACCCAGGCTTTCGCTCGCCTTGATTAATGGTGTGAGATCCGGGCGATTATATTTATCCACCGGGGTAGGAACGGTCACCACATAGGCGTTGCAGGAGGCTATGTCATTCAAGTTGTCGGTATAGCTTAACCGGATGGCTTGTGTGAGTTCCTCATCCTCTACTTCAAGAGTATGATCATGGCCAGCACGCAACTCGCTCACGCGAGCAGAATTGATATCAAATCCGATAGTTTCATAGTGCTTGCCAAATTCAACGGCCAAAGGCAACCCAACATAACCTAATCCAATAACACCCAATTTTACTTCAGATAGATTTATCATTGATTTTTCGCCGTTTGTGCTTGTTGAACTGTTACTAATTTTGTAGTCTGTGTTGCCTGGATTTTACCTGATATTTAATATTTCTTAGCCTCAAGATTTACATGTCTAACATTCTCATTACCGGTACCAACCGCGGGCTGGGCCTGGAATTCGCCCGCCAGTATGCCAGCGCTGGCTGGCAGGTGATTGCCTGTTGCCGCAATCCGCACAAAGCCGATGCTTTGCAGCGGCTCAAATTGAAACATGCCGACAGGCTCAGCATCCACGCGTTGGATGTGGCCGATTGTGCCCGCATTGACCAGCTGGCAAAGCAATTATCGGGGAATACCATCGATGTGCTGATCAATAACGCCGGGGTCTATCAGTATGGCGGGGAAGGCTTCCGCAGCATCGATTACGCGGCATGGCTGGATTCTTTCCGCATCAACACCATGGCACCGCTGAAGATGGCCGAAGCATTTATCCAGCATATTGCCAAAAGCGAGCAGAAAAAGATCATCAACATCACCAGCAAGATGGGCAGCATTGATGACAACCGCAGCGGCCATCATTATCTCTATCGTTCGAGCAAGGCCGCGCTTAACATGGTCACCAAAAGCTTGGCCATCGACCTGGCGACGTATGGCATCACCACCATCGTGCTGCATCCGGGCCTGGTGCAGACCGACATGGGGGGTTACGGCGCGCCAACCACGGTCGAACAAAGCATTTCCGGCATGCGCGAGGTTATCGCGCGCATCGGCAGCAAGGACAGCGGCAAATTTTATGACTTCCGCGGACAAGAGATTGCTTGGTAATACCTTGGAAGACACATGCTGTGGAGGAAATTAGCTTGCTTGAAAACAAACCAAGCTGGTAAACTTGGTTCAATTGGTTAGTTTTAAACAGGGGAATATAATGCGTTCAGTCAATTTACATGAAGCCAAAACACATTTATCTGAGTTGGTTGGTTCTGCTGCAGCCGGTGAGGAAATCATTATTGCTAAATCTGGTATAGCAATGGCCCGTCTTGTTCCGCTGGAAAAACCCGAACCGCGCCAGCCTGGACTCGCCAAAGGTAAATTAACCGACGCCTTCTTTGAACCGCTATCAATTGAAGAGTTGGATGCTTGGACACAATGAGCAATCTGATTCTCGACACACATACATTGCTCTGGTGGCTTTTTGACGATCCTCGTTTATCCACTGCTGCACGCGCCTCCATAGCGAATCCAAAAGCTCGAATCTGGGTGAGTGCCGCATCAGCATGGGAGGTTGCTACCAAAGCACGTCTAGGTAAATTACCCGAAGCAGGCGATGTACCGACTAAACTACCGCAATACATACGCCAGGCACGCTTTCTGGAATTGCCAGTTACCATAGAGCATAGCCTTAAGGCAGGCGCTTTGCCTGGACCGCATCGGGATCCGTTTGACAGAATGCTGATTGCGCAATCTTTTGTAACTGATTACCCCGTTGTTACGACAGATCAAGTATTCAAGGAGTATGGCGCGAAGGTAATTTGGTAGAATTTTGACGCGTTAACCGGCACCCCACGGCTGCGGCATGGCGCCTCCCGGACCCAGCAGGCCGCGCATGAAACTGGGCAAGGCAAAACAACCACAAATGGATCTGTTTGACTGAGTAGCACAGGCGCCCTCGCCTGCATTGCCCTCACCCCAACCCCGCTCTGCGCCCCACGGATTTGGCTGCATCCAAATCCGGCTCTGACGGCTCGAAGCATGCTTCAAGAAACCCCGTCTTCGTCCCGCTGGCGGGAGAGGGTGCCTAATACAGCAGGCGTGGGCGCCTGCGCTACAAAACTACTAATAAGCACCACCGGTAAAACGCTTGATGTCGCGTAGCTGGCGCTTGGTTGGACGGCCTGCTCCGCGTTCACGCTTGCCGTGCTCAGCTTCGCGCGTCAGCGCTGCTTCGGCTCTGCGTGCCAGGCTGGTTTCTGTTTCTTCATAGAGCAGTGCCGCTTCCGGCGCGCCTCTGCGCTGAACGGATAAACCACGTACCACCACTTCCATTTCGAGCTCTTTGCGACGGATACGGATAACCGCACCCAGCCTGACTTCCTTGGCCGGTTTTGCACGATCGCCATCGACATGCACTTTGCCGCTGTCGACCGCATCCGAGGCCAGGCTGCGGGTTTTGAAAAAGCGCGCAGCCCACAGCCATTTATCCAGACGGCACTTGCTATCGGCAATATGATCTGCGCTCATTTCATGCCTGATGATGTTCCCGTTCACGCGCAGCGCTGTCACACGCCCTGCGGAAGCCTTCCAGCGTACGCTGGATGCGGCCCAGCACAGTCTCCGGACGGTAATTGCCGGCGTCGTCCGGCAGCCCGGCCACCATTCCAGCGAGTAGCTCGATGCCATCCAGCACATTATCGATCAGGTAAATCTTGAACAGACCCTGCTCTACCGCGCCAATGACTTCCCGGTCCAGCAGCAAGTGTCTGGCATTACGCCCGGGAATCACTATGCCCTGCGTGCCGTCCAGCCCAATGCGGCGGCAGACACGGAAATAGCCTTCGATCTTGTCATTGATGCCGCCAACCGGCATCATTTCGCCATGCTGGTTGAGCGCACCGGTGAGCCAAAACTGTAATCACCCAGGTCAATATGGCTGAGACCGTTAATCTGCCCAATCTGGCGGCCCTGCAAGCGTATCATCAGTTCGCCGTCGGCTATCGAATCCTGCAATTGCATTTCGGGAAAATGATGGCGCTCCCTGCTGGCCAACAAGGCGCTATGCACGTCTGCCGCCTGAACCAGGCCATGACTATGGGCCGCGCTTTCCAGCATCAAAGCTTGCAAGGAAGCAAATCTGGTACTGAGGCGAGTCCGATCTTCTGCCTCGCGCTGCATATGAATCAGCAATTCAGCCACCGCCTCGACCGCAAAGTGCGGCAGGCTCAGTTGCTCGCATTGATTTGCAACCCATACCGCGACAGCCCGATAGTTTTCGGAAACTGCGGCAAAGCTGTCGGGAAAATCCACTTTGATGCGGAAATAACTGGCAAATTCCGCTTCGGTTTCATGTAATTCGTAATATTCATCCCGCGTCGTTATCAGCACAATTTTGACTTGTAGCGCTATCGCCTCCGGCTCCAGGCCGATAGTGCCGGTGTGGCCAGAACTGGCCGCCGACTCCTCGATCTGCAGGTGTCCGTTGCGTAAAAACCGATGCAGTTTTTCGCTGATATGGTGGTCGCGCAAAATATCGCGCAGATACAGCATGAGGACGCCGCCATCTGCTTGCAGCAGCTTGCCAGCCCGGATGCGCATAAAATCGGCTGAGGATGCAGCGCTGTCACCCTGTGACTCTATGCTGCCAAACAGCGAACGGAAGCTTGGATCGTCGTCTTGGAGCGCCGCCGCGCACTGCATGTCACGGTTATCCAGCACCAGATTGACGCGGTAGCGCCCCAGCAGGCTTTCAATGGCTTCCTCGGCCTCAGACGCATGGCTCAGCGTAAATATCTCGAGATTTTCCAGCAGGTCCTGCCTGAGAGCGGCAAGATGTGCCGAAAACCTTTTTGTATCCAGCACATGCACTGTTACCCGCCCGGCAACCGACTCCAGCTCCTGCGCCAGCAACGGCATGACACAGTCCTGACGCAATTTGGCCAATGCCTTTTCGTCATGCTTGAGGGCTTCATACTGTTGGCGGAAAGCCTCCTCGGTGAATTTTTGTGTGATGCCGTGCACCATATTGCGGATGAACTCATCCATGCCGGCGCGCAGCTTATGACCTTGCCCGCTGCCGAGCCGAAGTGCGAGCGGCTTATCCGCAGCCATAAAGTTATATACATAAATCAGGTCGGCTGCCGCTGGATGCCTGACGGCCTCGTCTCGCATAGCTTGCAAAACCAGAGAAGAACGGCCGCTGCCACCCTCACCCAATACCAACAAATGATAGCCGGGCTGACGCATGGAAAGCCCGAATCTGGCGGCCTTTTCTGCCTGTTGCTGGCCGATCCAGCCAACTTTCTCGCCGACCAATTGCGAGGTGTCGGCGAAACCCAGGTCAGCCGTATTGATAGTCAGAGTAAGGTCTTGCGGAGTCAGAATGTGCATAAAGGACTAACGAGTAGGTGGGATTACTAAATTAATATTTGGCAGAATTATTGCTTATCGGTCCAGCGCGCACGCGCCTGGTCGTCGCTGCTGCGGGATTCCACCCAGCGTTCGCCTTCTGCGGTTTGTTCTTTTTTCCAGAATGGGGCTTCGGTTTTGAGGTAATCCATGATGAATTCACAGGCGGCAAAAGCCTCACCGC
>JADGRN010000097.1 GCA_017880825.1 Methylophilaceae bacterium
ACCACCGAGCGCTCGGGGTCGGTGCGCTCCGTTTCGCGGTTTGGCCAGCCTATCACGGTGAAAGCAGCAGGCGGCGGCTCGGTATGCCATTCGGCTTCCACGGCCGCCAGTTTGACTTTTTGCACTGCACCTGTGGTGTAGCCGGATTCATCGCCCAGCACAATGACGGAAAGCACAGAAGCCAGGCCAAAGCCGGAAGCCACGGCAATCGAGCGCAGCGCGAAACCGGTATCGCGCTTTTTCAGCAGATACCAGGCAGAAATACCAAGTACGAACATGGCAGCAGTGGTGTAACCCGCCGCCACGGTATGCACAAATTTGACCTGCGCCACCGGATTAAAAATCACCTCGGCAAAGCTGGTGAGCTCCATGCGCATAGTCTCGTAGTTGAAATGTGCGCCGACCGGGTTCTGCATCCAGGCGTTGGCAATCAGTATCCACAGGGCAGAGAGATTGGAGCCGATGGCGACCAGAAACGTCACCATCAAGTGTTTAACCTTGCTCAGGCGATCCCAGCCGAAGAAGAACAGGCCAACAAAAGTGGATTCGAGGAAGAACGCCATCAGGCCTTCAATCGCCAGCGGTGCGCCGAAGATGTCACCGACATAATGCGAGTAATAGGCCCAATTGGTGCCAAACTGGAATTCCAGCGTGAGGCCGGTGGTCACCCCCATAACGAAGTTGATGCCGAATAAGGTGCCCCAGAATTTGGTCATGTCTTTGTAGACTTGCTTGCCAGTCATGACGTAGACCGACTCCATGATCACCAGCATCCAGGTCATGCCCAGCGTCAGCGGCACGAACAGGAAGTGGTAAAGCGCCGTAGCGCCAAATTGTAATCGGGAAAGATCAACGACTTCAGCAGATGGAAGCATGTGAATCCTGAATAATTTAAGGCTTGTTAAGAATGATGCGGGTTACCGCCGCCTGTCGTGCGTCTTTGGCCAGTGGGTGGGAAAAGAACATCGCCCAGATCAGCCAAAGCAGAAAAACTTTAATCAGCAGCACTAAGGTGATTTCCGTTGCCAGCCGTCCGAATTTGCCTGCTGCTTTTAAATCTTTAAGATGCTTCTGGCAACGCGTAATCAACATACGCATAGTTTACCGAAAAAAGCACTTGCAAGTTTGCGCAAGTTAGGGCTCGTCAGCAATTTTTAAAATGTAGGCAAGTAGTTGAGCGTAAAACTGATTACAGATAAGATGATTTTATGTTCAAACATCACCATATCGGGTTTATTAGCTCCCGGCTCGCCAGCTGGATTGCCCTCGCAGCAATTGTGTTTTCAGCGCTTGCGCCCACGATTGCCCATGCGTTTCCCGCAAAAAACACACCACAGATTTTGTGGCAAGAACTGTGCACCGCACAGGGCACCAAGCTTATTGCCAATGGCGCTATTCCAGGGTCGATTGGCCAGCCGGGTTCGCAAATCCCAACCCAGCCATCGCAAGACAAAATGGGCATGCATTTTGAACACTGCCCTTACTGCTTCAGCCATGCCGGGTCAGTTGGCTTGCCGCCTGCGACGGCTTCCTTGGTATTTGTAGTAACTGAGACCGCTCAGCTTGCCGAGTTGTATATTGCCCCCGTACTACCCCGCTACTATCAATCTGCAAATCCTTCCCAAGCTCCGCCCTTCCTTTACTAAAACTCAAGAACGTATTTCTGCTGGCAGCTTTGATGGCTGACTGGCGGTATTTGCACAGAACTTTAGATCGCGCAGCCTTGTTGTCGCGACATGATGTCTGAGAGCTCAGGTTTTGGAGGGGAGAGTATCAAATGCGTGTCACAATTAAAACATTAGTACTGATTGGGGCGTTGTTGCCTGTTGCCAATGCTCAGGCCAGTTGCGGTGGAGCTTTCTGTAATCTAAGTACAGACTGGGATGTGCAAGCCACGCCAACCAAACAAGGAGTTCGGCTGGACGTGCATGCCGAATTCATTGACCTCGACCAGCTTCGTCATGGTACGCACAAGTCACAAGCACAAGGCGTGCTGGATGAGCATGACGAGATACGCACACTCAATCGCAACCTGGTGACGTCGCTGGACTGGAATATCAGCCCGCAATGGGGGCTCACGCTGCGAGTGCCGCTGGTGGATCGTGCGCATAAGCATTTTTATAACGATGTGGGTGGGCCGGAGCTGGAGACCTGGGATTTCTCCGGAATCGGCGATGTGCAGGCGATAGCACGTTATGGCTTTTATCAGGATGAAACAAGCAATGCGGGCGTCCGCTTTGGCCTCAAGTTACCGACCGGCAGTATCAGCAAGAAAAATAGTGATGGCGAGCAGGCTGAACGTACGCTGCAGCCCGGTAGCGGCAGTGTAGATAGCCTGCTTGGCGCTTATTACAACCATCGCATGGGCAATATTGCATGGTTTGTGCAAGGCCAGTGGCAGCAGACCGTGCATGAGCGCGATGACTTCAAGCCCGGCCGTAAGCTGGGTCTGGACCTGGGCTTGAATTACAGCGCCACGCCTGACCTGAATCTGCTGTTGCAGCTAAATCTGCAACATAAATCCAGAGACAGCGGCAGCAACGCCGAGCCTCAGGATTCCGGTGGCCGTTCAGTGTATCTGACTCCTGGCGTCAGCTATCGCGTCTCCAGCAGCACACAGCTCTACGGATTCCTGCAAAAGCCGATTTACCAATACGTCAATGGTGCACAGTTGACCGCAGATTGGTCAGTATCATTTGGCGTAACCACGCTATTCTAGGTTTCAGCCATCGCTATTGAAATCCCGTTGGGCTATCCTCATCTAGGAATTAACCAGATGAGGAACCCAAAATGCGTTTCGATAAACTCACTACCAAATTTCAACAGGCCTTGAACGATGCCCAGAGCATCGCCGTGGGCAACGACAACCCAAGCATAGAGCCGCAGCACTTGCTGCAGGCGCTGCTCAACCAGGACGATGGCGGCACAGCGTCATTGCTGGCGCACGCTGGTGCCAACCTGTCCGCACTCAAAACCGGTTTGCAACAAGCCATTGAACGACTGCCCAAGGTCGAGAACAATGCGGGTGATGTTGCCATCTCGCGCGACCTCAACAATCTACTCAACCTCACCGATAAACATGCGCAAAAGCGCGGCGATGCCTACATCGCCAGCGAGATGTTTTTGCTGGCGCTGGCCGACGACAAAGGCGAGACCGGCCGCCTGCTCAAACAACACGGACTTACCAAAGCTGCCTTGGAGCAGGCTATCCAGGCGGTGCGTGGCGGCGAACAGGTGAATGATCAGGAAGCGGAAGGCAGCCGTGAAGCCCTGAAAAAATACACGCTGGATCTTACCGAGCGTGCGCGGCAGGGCAAGCTCGACCCGGTGATTGGCCGTGATGACGAAATCCGTCGCGCGATCCAGGTGCTGCAGCGTCGCACCAAAAACAATCCGGTGTTGATTGGCGAGCCCGGTGTCGGCAAGACCGCCATCGTCGAAGGCCTGGCGCAACGTATCGTCAACGGTGAGGTGCCTGATTCACTGAGGAATAAGCGGGTGCTGGTGCTGGATATGGCCAGCCTGCTGGCGGGCGCCAAGTACCGCGGCGAGTTTGAAGAGCGGCTGAAATCGGTGCTGAAAGAGCTGGCACAGGATGAAGGCCAGACCATCGTCTTTATTGACGAGTTGCATACCATGGTCGGTGCCGGCAAGGCCGAAGGCGCCATGGATGCGGGCAACATGCTGAAGCCCGCGTTGGCACGCGGTGAGCTGCACTGCGTCGGCGCCACTACGCTGGATGAATACCGCAAATACATCGAGAAAGATGGTGCGCTGGAACGCCGCTTCCAGAAAGTGCTGGTGGACGAACCCAGTGTGGAAGCCACGATCGCCATCCTGCGCGGCTTGCAGGAGAAATATGAGCTGCATCACGGCGTGGAGATTACTGACCCGGCCATTGTCGCTGCTGCCGAGCTCTCCCATCGCTATATCACTGACCGCTTTTTGCCGGACAAGGCCATCGACCTGATTGACGAAGCAGCTTCGCGCATCAAGATGGAGATCGACTCCAAGCCGGAAGTCATGGATAAGCTTGACCGCCGCCTGATCCAACTCAAGATCGAGCGCGAAGCAGTGAAGAAGGAAAAGGATGAAGCCTCGCAGAAGCGTCTGGTACTGATCGAGGATCAAATCACGCGCCTCGAGAAAGAGTACGCCGACCTGGAAGAAATCTGGAAAGCCGAAAAAGCCCAGGTACAGGGCAGCCAGCACATCAAGGAAGCCATCGAGCAAGTGAAACTGCAGATGGAAGATGCCACGCGTAGGGGCGAATGGCAGAAGGTTTCCGAGTTGCAATACGGCAAGCTGCCAAAGCTGGAGGAACAGCTCAAACAGGCAACCAGTGAGGCTGAGACTAAGCAGAAAACACACAGGCTGCTACGCACGCAAGTCGGCGCTGAGGAAATCGCCGAAGTGGTGTCGCGCGCAACCGGCATTCCGGTGTCCAAGATGATGCAGGGCGAACGCGACAAGCTACTGACGATGGAAGACAAGCTGCATGAACGCGTAGTAGGGCAGGATGAGGCAGTGCGCCTGGTATCGGACGCGATTCGGCGTTCGCGTTCCGGTCTTTCCGACCCTAACCGGCCTTATGGTTCTTTCCTGTTTCTGGGCCCAACTGGCGTTGGCAAGACCGAGCTATGCAAGGCGCTGGCGAACTTCCTGTTTGATTCCGAGGACCATTTGATCCGTATCGACATGAGCGAATACATGGAAAAACACTCGGTCTCGCGCATGATAGGCGCGCCTCCCGGCTATGTCGGTTATGAAGAAGGCGGCGCACTGACAGAGGCTGTCCGGCGCAAGCCTTATTCGGTGATTCTGCTGGACGAAGTGGAGAAAGCGCACCCCGATGTGTTCAATGTGCTGCTGCAAGTGCTGGACGATGGCCGCCTCACGGATGGACAGGGGCGCACCGTGGACTTCAAGAACACCGTCATCATCATGACTTCCAACCTGGGCTCGCACATGATTCAGAGCATGGCCGGGGACGACTACCAGGTGATCAAGCTGGCGGTCATGGGCGAGGTAAAAGCCAACTTCCGTCCTGAATTCATCAATCGTATTGATGAAGTAGTGGTGTTCCACGCACTGGGCGAAGCGCAGGTTAAGTCAATTGCCGCTATCCAGCTGCAGTATCTGGCGAAGCGTTTACTCGCCATGGATATGACCCTGGATATAAGCGAGGCAGCGCTTGCTGAAATCGCCGATGCCGGTTTCGATCCGGTTTACGGTGCACGCCCATTGAAACGCGCGATACAGTCGGAAATTGAAAATCCGCTGGCAAAAGAAATCTTGAATGGGAATTTTGCTGCCAAAGATACGGTCAAAGTGGATTACAAGGGCGGCAAAATGTTGTTTGCCAAGGCTCCTTAGGGCTGCCCAAGAGTCTTAAATCGTTGGGGGTCAAGTATGCGTGCTGGAAGTGGCATTATCTTTTGTGTTTTGCTGCTGCAAGCCTGTGTCAGCAATCCGGCGGTTACGCCACAAATTCAGCGTATTTCTCCTGAAGAGCTGGAGCGCATCACCCCCAAGCCGACCCCTAATCTGACGCTGGATGATATTGTCAGACTGACAAAAAACGGCACATCACCTGACCAAATAATAGCCGAAATCAAGGCCAGTAATTCCGGCTACGACCTAAGCCCTTCGCAGGCAGTAGATCTGAGCAAGCAGGGCGTGGACGGCAAAGTGCTGGATTACATGCATAGTTCCAGGCAAGCAGCGATTCGTGATGGATGCGCTGACGAGATTAACAAGCGCGAAAAAGCGCATACGGATGATCAGGAAAGGCTGCGGCGCGAGTATGAATGGCGAGCCCGGCAGTACTACGATCCATTCTGGGGTTACGGCTACTCGCCTTATTGGCAGCCTTACCCATATTACGGCTTTGGATTTCGATATTATCGTGGTTGGTAGCGCAGCCCGGTGGCATGTTTCATGCTTATAGTCATTGACTAGCTTGATACTTTGATACTTTGATACTGTTAACGGCTATGGCCTTGTACTAAGATAGTTCATTTAAAGA
>JADGRN010000098.1 GCA_017880825.1 Methylophilaceae bacterium
TATTGTTCGTCTTCGTTTACTGGCTATAACCGTACTTTCTTGCCGGGTACACCGCGTCGCAAGGCTCAGCCTTGTGGCGTTTGGTTTTGACTGATAGCACCGCTCCGGCGATTTCCTGCAGCACAGGTTCTGCCGCAATGCAATCGTGTGCTAGAGCCAGGTTTGTTTTCGACGGCATTTTGTGCTAGTTTTAAACCTACATGTCGCTCGCCATAGTATCGGTGGGAAATACACCGTAGCGCTATATTCAGTCAGGCAGAGGGGCGGCGATGGTAGCATCGGTTGCAGATTACAGAGTGATTGTAAAACCCAATTGCTCGCTGACTCGCTCAGGTAGGATTAGTGTTGTTTTACTGCTGGCGGTGGTTCCTCTGTGCGTTGCAATTGAGTTCGGCCTGGCTGGTTTGTGGCCGGTATTTGTGTTTGCCGGTCTCGAGTTGTCGGCACTGGCATACGCTTTTTATCATATTGGCTGCCATGCGGAAGACTATGAAAGCATTAGCATAGAGGGTGATCGCCTGGTGGTGGAAAAGCGCAATTATAAAGATACCAGTCAGATGGTTTTTCAGCGTTACTGGGCGCATGTTGTAGTGCGTGATACCCCGCGTGGTGAGCAGCGTTTGTGGCTGCGATCACACGGCAAAGAAGTGGAAGTTGGACATTACCTTAACAATCAGCAGCGCACGGCGCTGGCGCGACAATTACAAAAAAGGACTGGGGCAACCCTGTCTTTATAGGAGTAACGATGAAGCAACAAGGCAATCAGCAAAAACGTCGTAACAGTCTGTGGATGGGCTGGGTGATGGGCGTGTTGGTGGTGATTTGGTACGTGGTATCGATGTTTGTGGTGCAACATTGAGCGTTAACGCGGAAAAGGCGGCATCAAACCAGCGTTTTGCGTGGAAACTATCCTGGATAGTGCTCGCGGGATTATTGTTCGGCTTTGCGCTGGCACCTATATATAGCGTGGTGTGTAAGCTTACTGGCCTGAATGGCAAGACGGACGCCAGCGCAGTGGTGTTGCAAAAACCGTTAACGATAGATGAATCGCGCTGGGTGACGGTGATCTTTACCGGCAACGTCATGCCGGGCTTGGGCTGGAGTTTCCATCCCACACAGCAAAGTGTACGAGTACATCCTGGCCAGATTACACTGGCAACCTATAGCGCAAAAAATATCACTGACCAGATGGTGACAGGGCAGGCGGTACCTAGCGTAGCACCGGAGCTGGCCTCGCTTTATTTCAAGAAGATTGAATGTTTTTGTTTCCGGCAACAGGGTCTGAAACCGGGAGAGAGCAAAGAAATGCCGCTCAGGTTTTATGTAAGTCCGGATTTGCCTAAGGACGTGCCCACTGTGACGTTGTCCTACGCGTTTTACAATATCAAGCCGACGGCTACTCAGGTAACGGCGAACTAGCACAGGCCTCTGCGCTGATTGGAGCAGAGCAAAAGTAGGAGCAGGGCAAAAAGCGATGCCTGTTGGGCATCGCTTTTTTATGGTTGTGGGTGGCCTATGATGCCAGTATAGAAGCCCAGTACGAGCAATAGGAACAGCGTCAGAGACAGGCCAACACGCCAGGTCAGCGCTTTTACGGTGCGTTCGCTGTCGTCATTGCCTTTGACCAGGTAGTACAAGGCGGAAAACAAGCTGCCTATGATAAGCAGCAGCATTAAGATGACGAGAATTTTAATCCACATGATGTGCTCCACACTGAATAACCTGACTAATTATGCGGTGTGCATGCACAGATTGCAATTGAAAGCTCCTAATGAAATACAACAGAAAATGAAATGCAAGATGACAGGAATAGCAATCTGGTGAATTACACGTTCCGCCCAAGTTTATTGATGACGCTGGCAACCTTGGTTATGCTGGCGCTCTGTATTAAGTTGGGCCTGTGGCAATATAACAAGGCAGAGTCAAAACAAGCGCTACAGACGCAACTGAACAAGCGTCTTACTGAGCCACCAGTAGCGCTTCCGGAAAAAATTACAGACCTGGAAGCATGGCGTTATCGACGCGTGAAGTTTGCAGGAATATACAACACAAGCTATCAGGTGTTACTGGATAACCAGGTGGAAAACACAGTTGCTGGCTATCATGTACTGACTCCAATGCAGGTGGAAGGCAGCAGCAGTTATGTGCTGGTAGACAGAGGCTGGATTCCTGGGGCGGCAGATCGTAAGGTGCCGCTGGTCAGTGCGCCACAGGGGCGGCAGGAAGTTGGGGGAGATATCGGGCTTCCGTCAGCCAAGTTTTTTACCCTGGAAGCACCACCTTCTACTGATGGAAAATGGCAGCCAGTGTGGCAGAACATGGATATGCAGCGTTACGCCAAAGCGGTGCCGTTTGCAGTGCAGCCGTTCGTGGTGCGTCTGGCTCCGCAGAGCGCCGCGGGGGGGTTCGTCAGAAATTGGCCGCGACCGGCAGAAAACATCGGAATGCATATAGGCTACGCCTATCAGTGGTTCGGCTTTGCACTGACGCTGCTGGTTATTTATATTGTGTTGAATGTTAAGAAAGTCGAGCGTTGAGATGACATCGGAGTTAAGCGGCACACAGATGCCACAAAATCAGGGCAATGGTAGAAAAATACTGCTCATTCTTGCTGTCATTTTCCTATTGCCATTTACTGTGGCAGCAACCTTACATTTATTGCAGCTAAAGCCAGGCGGCCGTAGCTATGGTGATTTGGTTAAGCCACCGCTGAGCTTGAAATTCCCCGTCTTACATGATGTTCATGGGAAGCCGTTTGGCGCAGCGCAGTGGCAGAAAAAATGGAGCATAGTGACCATAGATACGGCGGGATGCGCCGAGACCTGCCAAGCGCAAGTATATATGCTAAGGCAGGTGCATACCTCGCTGGGTAAAGAGACTCATCGTGTACAGCGGGTGTTGTTAATGCCAGCCGAGATTAAAGGCGAAGTTTTTAATGATCTACAGAAAAAGTATCCAGATTTGATAATACTTGTTGGTGCAGATGCTGAAACTGTTAAATTTGCTGGCGAGTTTAATGTAGCCGGCCAGCCGGCCGGACGTGTTTATTTGGTCGACCCATTAGGTAATCTGATGATGACCTACTCAGAAAATAAGGATCCGAAAGGGCTGCGCAAGGATTTGACGCAGCTGTTGAAGAATTCATGGGCAGGATAGCATGCTTAATCGGTTGATTCTGGGGGCCGCATTGCTGGCGTTTTGTGTGGTGGTGCTGGGTGCCTATGTGCGCTTATCCGAAGCCGGATTGGGTTGCCCGGACTGGCCCGGCTGTTATGGGCATCTGACTGTGCCGCAAACTGAAACCGCCCTGCAGCACGCCGAGCAGGCTTTCCCCAGTAAACCCGTGGTAGCGCATAAGGCGTGGAAGGAAATGGTGCACCGCTATTTCGCCGGAATACTGGGGCTGCTGATATTGGCGATTTTTGTCATGGCGTGGCGCGGCAAACAGAAACCGGGCATTTCTCCGCTGTTGCCAAGTGGTTTGCTGTTGCTGGTAATTTTCCAGGCTATGCTCGGTATGTGGACGGTGACTTTGCTGCTCAAGCCAGCGCTTGTCACCTCGCATCTGTTGGGCGGCATGCTGACCTTGTCCTTGCTGGTATGGCTGGCGCATCGGCGTTGGGGAAATTACTCCGCTCAATTTTTGCAATCAGAAAATTTGAAATTTTATATACGCGGCGCATTTGCGGTATTGCTGGCGCAGATATTTCTCGGTGGCTGGACCAGTTCAAATTATGCGGCGCTGGCGTGTACTGACTTCCCCGCCTGCCAGGGTGCATGGCTGCCGAATATGGACTTTGCCAGTGCCTTCCACTGGGTACGGGAGCTCGGCCAGAGCGCCGATGGCAGCCCTTTGCAGTTGTCTGCATTAACTGCGATCCAATGGACGCACCGACTGGGAGCTTTGGTCACCTTTTTATATCTGGGCTGGCTGGGTTTGCGTGTGTTGAGCCAACCGCATCTGGCACAGTTGGGGCTCATCATGCTGGTGCTCTTGATCGCCCAGATTTGCATGGGTATCGGCAACCTGCTGTTGCTACTTCCGCTTTGGCTGGCAGTGGGGCACAATGCTGGAGCCGCATTGTTGCTCATCACAATAGTGGTGCTGAACTCAAAAATAACAGGTGGACCAGAGACTAATAGGTTTACCTGACTGTCGTACAAGACTAGGGAGAGTGGTTTATGAGTGGTGTTTCAGTGTTGAAACTGCAGCGTATTGGTATCAGTTTCCAAAACTTTTTCTTGCTGTGCAAGCCGAGAGTGACTGCATTAATCGTGTTTACCGCGATGATAGGCATGTTCCTGGCTACGCCGCATATCGTTCCTCTTGGCCTGTTGCTGGCCGCAACGGCAGGCATTGCCATGGCTTCCGGCGCTGCCGCAGCTTTTAATTGCCTGATCGAGCAGAAGATTGATGCGGATATGGCACGCACACGTGGCCGTCCTCTGCCTACTGGGCAAGTAACTTCAATGCAGACCGGGGTATTTGCTACTGTGGTTGGCGGTACAGGGCTGGCCATACTGTATTTTTACGTTAATCCGCTGACCATGTGGCTTACTCTCGCCACCTTTGTCGGCTATGCCGTGATCTACACCGTATTCCTCAAACCTGCCACGCCACTCAATATAGTGATTGGCGGTGCTTCCGGCGCCATGCCGCCAATACTGGGCTGGGCTGCGGTAAATAACGTAGTTTCGCCGGAATCCATGATACTTTTTCTCATCATATTTGCCTGGACGCCGCCGCACTTCTGGGCGCTGGCACTCTACCGCACCAAGGAATACGCCAAGGTTGGCATGCCGATGTTACCGGTCACGCATGGCGAGGAATTCACACGTTTGCATATCCTGCTGTACACCATCATTCTGGTCGCGGTGACCTTGATGCCTTACGCCATCCGCATGAGTGGCCTGATATATCTGGGCTCCGCGATCATACTGAATGCGGGCTTCATGGCTTACGCCATCGGCTTGTACCGCAAGTATTCCGATGAATTGGCCAGACGTACTTTCCGCTATTCGATTCTTTATCTGACGCTGCTGTTTGCGGCCCTATTGGTAGACCACTATCTGCCGATATTTGTTTAATAAAGTAGGATTTACAACTGGTGCGCCCGGCGCGATTCGAACGCGCGACCTTTGGCTTCGGAAACCAACACTCTATCCAGCTGAGCTACGGGCGCAAGTGACAAACAACAGCGCCTGATTGTAGCAAAAGGCACGGCAAAGGCATAACAAAAGGCCGATTCCCATGCTTGCAGAGCTGGGGCGGTGCTTTTGTGGCTGGCGTATTCACCGTATAATCAGCAGCATTCGATTATGTTCAGGAATCTTTTGCCATGAGTGAGCAGCACGATTTCCCTAAAACTACACCGGCGCAGTTTATTATTTCATTGCTGGGCGGGTTGTTTGCCCCCGCCCTGGTCATTTTCCTCGTGGTCAAAATGCTCTTGGGTATCCAGGCATCGCACCTTGAGGATAATGATCTTGCCAACGCAAGCGCCAAGATCGAAGAACGCATCAAGCCAGTGGCAGAAGTGGTGGTCGCCGATAATAGTGGCCCGCATGTTGATCGGGGTGGCGAGCAAGTAGTGCAGGCAGTGTGCTCTGCCTGCCACGGTTCTGGCGTCTTGGGATCACCCAAGATCGGCGATAAGGCTGCCTGGGGGCCGCGCATTGCACAAGGCTATGAAACGCTGATCAAGCACGCGATTGAAGGCATCCGTCAGATGCCTGCCCGCGGTGGCGGTGCTGATCTTAGCGATAATGAAGTCGCGGCAGCGATTGCCTATATGGCCAATCAGTCCGGTGCTAAGTTCAAGGCACCCGAACCTGCAGCTGCTCCAGCAGCCGAAGCGGTTGGAGCAGCCGGAGCGCCAGCAGCGGATGCCAAGGTTCCGGCCAGTGCGGCTGCGCCAGCACCTGCGGTGCCAGCAGCTAAAGCCGCAGGCAAGGTAGAAGCGCCAGCCAAATCAGCAGCGGTTGTCGCTAAATCTGGGGAGCCAGCAAAACCTGCT
>JADGRN010000014.1 GCA_017880825.1 Methylophilaceae bacterium
TAGCGTTATAAGCTTCACGCAGTTCCGGGCTGTTGACCACAGCATTCATGTGCGACACCTGCGACCATGCGCGCGAGATGTGCTCCTCCAGGTCTTCCAGCCGACTGGCAAAGTTATCCCAGGTCGGCGGATGGCTGTCTGTGCCAAGCTTTTGCAGCAATACGCGCCCGTCACCCAGTAATTTGTCGATGGCAGGAGTGACATGGCTGGCCTGCACCTGGTCAAATTTCGGTAGACCAGAGAAATCCAGCAGAGGGTTGTCGGATAGCAGGTTTTGTATCACGGGGTTCAATTCCTTAATTAATCAATCTTAAAGCAAATGGGTAACGATAGCTTTCGCCTTTGCTGGCAGCCACGGCAGCCATGATGCTGAAAATAATGTTGGCAAGCCAGAGTACGCCTATCAGCACAAATCCAATCAGAATAAAAGCCAGTATCCAGCTAATGAAGTAGGCAATCATCAGCGTGATCTGGAAATTCAGCGCTTCGCGCGCATTTTCTCCAATATAGGCACTGTCATCTTTCTTCAGCAGCCAGACGATTAGTCCAGGCAAAAAACTGAACAGGATGCCACCGAGATGGGTGAGTACCACTATGTTTTTATCATCTGAGCTGATATCGGCCATGACATGTTCCCCTTAAATTAAAGATTGAGTTTTTGCAGCAAAGGTTCAATTTTATCAATATCCTGAATGCTGAGAATTTTGCGTACGTCCAGCGTTAGCTTGGGCAGACTGCTTTGCAACACCTGGCGCTTGACCGCCAGTACATGTGCCGGATGCATGGAAAACTGGCGCAATCCAAAACCCAGCAATAGACGGGTGAGTCTGGCATCGCCAGCCATTTCACCACACACCGAAATCGGCTTGCCAGCCTTGATGCAGGCACGGATGGTCATTTCCACCAATTGCAATACCGCAGGATGCAGCGGGCTGTAGAGGTGCGCCACCGTTTCGTCGGTGCGGTCAATGGCCAGCGTATATTGAATCAAGTCGTTGGTGCCGATGGAGAGAAAATCCAGTTGCTTGGCAAAGGCTTCGGCATTCAAGGCAGCGGCGGGTACTTCAATCATGCCACCGACCTGGATATGCTCATCAAAAAGTATATTTTCCCTGCGCAAGCTTTGCTTGGCACGGTCCAGCATCAGGTAGGCCTGCCGCAGTTCAGATAACGTCGACAGCATCGGGATCAGAATCTTGATGTTACCGTAATGCGAGGCGCGCAGGATGGCACGCAACTGCGTGTGGAATACCTGCGGCTCCGCCAGGCACAGGCGAATGGCGCGCAGGCCAAGCGCCGGGTTGGCGCAGCTGCGTGCGGTATCGGGATTGGCCTGCTTGTCTGCACCTAGGTCCAGGGTGCGTATAGTCACGGGTAGACCTTTCATGGCTTCTGCCACTTTGCGGTAAGCCTTGAACTGTTCTTCCTCACCAGGCGAGTCGCGCCGGTTCATGAACAGAAATTCGGTACGGTAGAGGCCAACACCGGTGGCCCCCGCGGCTTTGGCTTGTGCCACGTCTTCCGGAATTTCAATATTGGCGTACAACTCAATCACGGTGCCATCCAGTGTGACGGCTTTGGTCAGCTTGATGCGCTTGAGTTTTTGCTGTTCGAGTTCCCATCCTTCCTGGCGCAGTTTGTACTCGGACAAGGTGTCCTTGTCCGGATTGACGATGACCACGCCCTGGCTACCGTCAACGATAATCAGCTCGTTATCACGGATCAGGTCGCGCGCATGATGCAGGGCGACGATGGAGGGGATATTCAGGCTGCGCGCCAGAATCGCCGTGTGTGAAGTGGCGCCACCGACATCGGTAATAAACGCTGCGAACCGGTGTTGTTTGAACTGGATCGCATCGGCAGGTGAGAGGTCGTGGGCTACTAAAATGATGGCGCTTTCCTGCTCTTTTAGTGCCACTTGGCTGGGGTGCCCGAGCAACACCTTGATCACGCGTTCGACGACTTGGACCACGTCCTGTTTGCGTTCGCGCAGATACTCGTCTTCGATTTCCTCGAATTGCGCGACCAAGTCATCCATCCGCTGCTTGAGCGCCCACTCGGCGTTGCACAGCTCGGCACGGATGATGTCCTTGGGAACTTCTGATAATGCTTTATCGGAGAGAATCATCAGATGGGTGCTGACGAAAGCGCCCATCTCAGCCGGCGCGCTTGCTGGCAACTGGCGACGTATGCTTTCCAGATCAGCTTTTACAGTGACGATGGCCTGCTCAAAACGCAGTACTTCCTGCTCCAGCAAATGTTTGGGCAGTTGATAATGTGCCACCTCGAGCAGGGCATGCGAAACCAGATGGGCACGTCCGACGGCGATGCCGCTGGAGATGCCTACACCGTGCATGGTGAAGCTCATGGAGCGAAGCCCATTAAATAGTTGAAGCTCATAGGATGGACAATCTAAAATCGAAGCTCATTCAGGTTCTCCGAATCGATTGCCAATCAGTTCCGTCAGTGCCGTCATCGCTGGCGCTTCGTCATTACCAGCAGTCTCTAAGGTGAGCCTGCTGCCCTTGTTGGCCGCCAGCATCATCACGCCCATGATGCTTTTGGCATTGACTCTTCGGCCATTTTTTTCAATCCATATCTCGCTGCCAAACTGGCTGGCGGTTTGCGTGAGTTTGGTTGAGGCGCGTGCGTGCAGCCCGAGTTTGTTGATAATTTCCACTTCCTGCTTAATCATGGCGCTTGCATGACTCCTCGCTAAATTGAACAACACCTTCGTGACCGCCGCTGAGGGCTTTTTCGATCAGGGTATCCATAGCTTCGTTGCGATAAGTAAGCGCTCGTACCAGCATGGGTAGGCTGACGCCTGCCATGCCTTCAACATGGCCGTGCTCCAGCAATTTACAGGCAAGATTGCACGGCGTGGCGCCATAGATGTCCGACAGGACCAGCACGCCGTCTCCCTGGTTCAATTCCTTGACCATCTGCTGCGCTTGCGGCAACAGCTTGGCAGGATCGTCATAGGTGCCGACGCCCAGTTGTCCGAGTAAGGGTGGGCGCGTGCCCATCACATGACTGGCGCAATGGATCAAGCTTTCGCCTAAGGTACCATGCGCAATAATAAGAATTCCTATCATGGCAACATCCTATCAATATCGATTTGGTTTTGCATAGAGCCAAGTCCAGATTCGGCCATGCACATTATTCGAGTTCCCTGTGTCTGATCAGGACTTTGTAATGCTCCGCACGAAAATGTGCGGCCAGTGTTTCGGCTAAATATACCGAACGATGCTGGCCCCCAGTGCAGCCTATGGCTACCGTCAGATAGCTACGATTATCACGCACAAAGCTCGGCAACCAGCGCGCGACAAAGCCGCGTATGTCTTCAGCCATAGCATTTACTTCTTGCTGGCTTTCAAGAAAATCGATCACTGCCATATCACGTCCAGTCAACGGGCGCAGATTGGGATCATAGTGCGGGTTGGGCAGGCAGCGCACATCGAATACCAGATCCGCATCCAGCGGGATGCCATGCTTGAAGCCGAAAGAGGCAAATAGCAGGGTAAGCCCGCTGTGTTCGAGTGAGACAAAATCCTTAACCCAGGAACGCAAGGTGTTGGCACTCAGATCGCTAGTGTCTATGTGATGACCTAAATCTGCCAGTTGGCCAAGCAATTCACGTTCATAGCGGATGCTTTCCGCCAGCGTGGTGCTGCCATCGCTTAAAGGGTGGCGGCGGCGTGTTTCGCTGTAGCGCTTGACCAATGTCTCTACATTGGCTTCCAGAAACAATACCTGTACCGAAATACCCTGCGCTTTGAGTTGCTCAATGTTGGCGGGTAACGCATCCAGCGCCGCACTTCGAGTGTCAATGCTGATCGCCACGCGCTCTTGGCTAACAGCACTCAAATGGTCGGAAATTTGCGGCAGCAGCGTTGCCGGCAAGTTATCGACGCAATAATAGCCACTGTCTTCCAGTGCCTTTAGCACGATGCTTTTGCCGGATCCAGACAACCCGGTGACGATGATCAGTTGCATCAGTCGAATGGCTTGTTTTTTTTCAAGCCGCGGTTCATTTCTCGGTTTTGTCGCTGCATAAACTGGCGCGTGCCATTGATGCCGCGCAGCAGCAGCATGTAGTTACGCACCGCGACTTCTACCAGTACGGCGATATTGCGCCCAGCCGCTATCGGTATGATGACTTTAGGTATTTTAACGCTGAGGACCTTTTCAAAATATGACTTAATCTTGAGTCGATCCAGCAATTGCGGTGCTTGAGTATTGGCCATTTCAAGCTGTACGATCAGGTCCAGTGGCTTGGTCGGCTTCACTGCGTTATCGCCAAAAAGTTCGCGGATATTAAGAATGCCAAGACCGCGCACTTCCAGAAAATCTTGTAACAGGGCAGGGCAACGACCTTCCAGGCGCTCAGGCGAAATACGAAAGAAATCAATAACGTCGTCCGCGATCAGGCGATGCCCGCGTGAAATCAGTTCCAGCGCCAATTCGCTTTTACCAATCGCGGGGTCGCCCTTGATCAGCAGGCCAAAGCCCTGTACTTCCATGAATACCCCATGCAGGCTCGCCGATTCAGCTACCGCCTGCGCCAGATAATGGCTTAACAAGTCCATCAGCCGCGGGCTACGTTCTGGCGAAGCAAATAATGGCGTGTGATGTTGATCAGCTGCTTTTACCAGGGCCGCAGGCGATTCCTCACCATTAGCCACGATCACAGCCGCCAAGTCGGTCGAGAACAGGTTGGTGATAGCTGATTGTACCTCTCGCGGCTTCAAGCTGCGCAGATAATCCATCTCGGCGCAGCCCAGCACTTGAACACGATTGGGATGGACGAAATTGAGATGGCCAATCAACGCCAGCGAGGGTTTGGTGACTGCCTCGCTGGTGAGCAGGTTGTCACCCCCATCGAGGCCCGCTATCCATTTTAGCTTGAGCTTACGGCGGGTATCTTGGTAAAGCTGGGCGACGCTGATTTCGGCCATGATGAAAACCTTGCTGAGACGTTGCACTTACTTCAATTGAATGCTTTATTCGCTGGCCTGATGCTTCAAGGCGCCATTCGCTTTGTGATGGTCGCCCTGCTTTTCTTTGTGCTTCAGCACTTGGCGATCCAGCTTGTCAGCCAGCAGATCAATCGCGCTATACATATTTTCGTCAGTACACGCGACGTGCAGATCATTACCCGGCACATGCAAGGTCGCTTCGACCTTGTGGATCAGTTTCTCCACAGACAAAGTCATTTTTACATCAATTACATGATCGAAGTGATTGGTGACCCGCTCCAGCTTGCTTTGCAAATACTCGCGTAAGGCTGGCGTGACTTCCAGGTGGTGGCCGGTTAAATGCAGGTTCATATTTTTCTCCTTGAGTTTATGCGCTTGTCATATTGACTTGCGCTGGTTGGCCGCGGGTATCTGCAGGGACTCGCGATATTTTGCTATGGTACGTCGGGCGACAACGATGCCTTGTTTGCTCAAGACATCGGTAATCTGGTTGTCGGACAGCGGTTTTTTTGAGTTTTCTTCTCCGATCATCTGCTTGATCAGCGCACGTATGGCCGTGGCCGAGCAAGCGCCGCCGGACTCGGTGGCGACATGGCTGCCAAAGAAGTATTTGAGTTCATACACGCCACGCGGTGTGAGCATGTACTTGCGCGTAGTAACCCGTGAAATGGTGGACTCATGCAGTTCAAGTTCTTCTGCAATTTCACGCAGAACCAGCGGGCGCATGGCGATTTCGCCGTGCTCAATGAAGTTGCGCTGACGGTCCACGATGGCTTGAGATACGCGCAGGATGGTAGAAAACCGCTGCTGGATGTTTTTGATCATCCATTTGGCTTCCTGCATCTGGCTCATCAGATATTGGCTGGAGCTATCGCGATTGCGCTTGAGAATATTAGCGTAAAGCTGGTTGATACGCAGCTTGGGCACCACTTCATCATTCAGGCTGGCAACCCAGATGCCTTTGATTTTCTTTACGATAATTTCGTGCTGGATGTAGTGATCCGAGCTGATTTTCGAAAACGTCGCACCAGGCCTCGGATTGAGTTGCGTGACCAGTTGTTGCACCATGCGCAGCGTAGCATCGTCGCAGTGCAATAGTCTGCGCAGCCTGGCATAATCGCGCGCCGCAAGCAGAGGCAGGTGCTGCTCGGCGACGCTGATGGCCAGTGCGCGATGCGGAGTCTCGGCAGGCATGGCCTGTAGTTGCAGCGACAGGCATTCCGCCAGATTGCGCGCGCCAACTCCCGGAGGATCAAGGTGTTGAATTAGCCTGAGTGCGGTTTGCAGCTCAATAGGGTCAACGCCGGAATCTTCCAGCAGCATGGCTGCCAAGTCCTCCAGTGACTGTTCCAGATAGCCGTCGTCATTAATGGCATCAACCAGCAACATGGCCAGCGCCTGGTCACGCTGCGATGAATGCATGAGTTTGATCTGATCGCGCAGGTGTTCACGCAGTGTGATGGGGGCTGATTCCTGAAAGCTGTAATCAGTGTCATCATCGCTGCCTGCCGTGTTCTCTTCCCAGCGCGAGCTATTGGTGGATTCAAAATAATCCTCACCTAGCTCGCCTTGCTGCGGGTTTTCATCTTGCACTGGTGCCGAGGTTTCCTGCGGTGTGTTGAAGGGCGCAAAGCCGTCCAGATTATCCAGGCCAGTTTCGTTTTTATCGGCACGTTCCAGCAGTGGATTTTCCTGCAGCAGGGTTTCCAGCTCTTGGTTTAGTTCCTGCGTCGAGAGCTGCAGCAAACGGATAGACTGTTGCAGTTGTGGTGTTAGCGCGAGGTGTTGCGAAAATTTGAGTTGTAGGCTTTGTTTCATGGCGTGTTACGCTGCCGATTAAGGCTAGAGGCGGAAATCCTTGCCGAGATAAACTTCTCTTACATCGTCATTGTAGATGATTTCTTCCGGACGTCCAGCGGCGAATACATGCCCCTCATTGACAATGTAAGCGCGGTCGCAAATACCCAGGGTTTCGCGTACATTATGGTCGGTGATCAATACCCCAATATTGCGTCCGGAAAGGAAACGGATGATTTTCTGGATATCCAGTACGGCAATCGGATCAATGCCGGCGAAAGGTTCATCCAGCAGGATAAAACGCGGGTTGGTCGCCAGACATCTTGCAATTTCGACGCGGCGGCGCTCACCACCTGACAGGCTGACTGCAGGGTTGTTGCGCAAATGCGAAATGTGTAAATCCTGCAATAGTGTTTCCAGCCGCTCAGTCATTTGTTCCGGCGTCAATTTTTGCAGCTCCAGAATTGCCATGATATTTTCCGCTACCGTCAGCTTGCGGAAGATGGAAGGCTCCTGCGGCAGATAGGAAAGGCCGAGCCGCGCCCGGCGGTGCATTGGCAAGTGACTCAAATCCTTGTCGTCGAGCAAAATACGCCCGCCATCAAGCGGTACCAGCCCTACCATCATGTAAAAGCAGGTAGTTTTGCCTGCACCATTTGGGCCCAGCAAACCAACCACTTCACCGCTGCTGATTTGCAGGGAAATATCCTGCACCACAGTGCGAGCTTTATATTTCTTGCGCAGACTTTCGACTCTGAGCTCACTCATTTTTTGTAACGCACGGTGCAACACACAACATTATTCATTAGCAGGTTTTTCAGTCCCGGACGGAACATCTGCTGCGGAAGATTTTTTCTTGGGCTGAATCACCGCACGTACGCGACCACTTGGAGTAGTGCCGCTGCTGGCAGTTTTTGAGTCACCGCCGAGGACCTCGGCATATTCGGCATTGGCGTCGTACATAATATAGTCGCCATGCACGATATCGTCACCTTTGCTTACCCAAGCCTTGGTGTAAAGCTGCACTTTATCCACCCGCCCATTGTATTCAATGCGTTGTGCGCTGCCCTTCATATATTCATCTTTGCCATCTTGCTTTTGCTTGAATGTGGTTGGGTTGCCGGTGGAAGTGCTATGCTGGAAGCCTTGTACATCCTCGTGCACCACCAGTTTATCGGCATGGATCTCTAACGTACCTTGAGTGAGGATCACATTGCCGGTGTAGATGCTGATCTTCTTGGCGTCGTCCTTGGTTAAGGTGTCGGACTCAATATTAATAGGTTTGTCGCGATCGGCCTTTTCAGCAAAAGCGGCGCAGGGTAGCAGTAGCAGCAAATAAAGTAGCAGACTAGGGCGATACAGTTTGCTCATAATGTCTCCGAATTCGGGTTTGGTTCTTGTTAGGGGAGGGTTGGCGCTGTTTGTTTGTTGCGGCACTTTTTGTCTGTGCTGTCTCGCGCTTGTCGGTTGTTGCTTTTGTAATTGTGGTTTGTTTGGTACGAGTGTTTGCTGCACGTGAACGATCACCAGCCACCAACCTGGCATTTTGCTTTGCTTGATTCGTATTTACGCTCACTTTTGACTGCCCGCGTTCGACTGGCCGCTCATAATGCACGCGCACTTTACTCAATAACTTCAGGGTACGCTCTTTTTTGTTATATATCATGCCAGTACCGTATATGACGGTTTTTGGTGCCTGTGTGATAACGACCGGTCTGTCGGTGGTTGCCAGATCATCATCAGGGATTAGATGAAGATACTCGGTCAACACCGTCATTTCACCTCTACCCTCGAATGCCTGACGCACTACTTTCACATTATCCATGATATAGACGTTATCGCCATTGCTTGATACAAATCCGCGCTGCCCCTGAATCTGGGTATAGGGTTTGCCTACCGTATACTGGGTAAAGCGTGGCCGTTGCAACTGGGTACTGTCATCATCCGGATAATGTATCATCTCAGTGGCGGAGAGTACCCAGCGCAGATTGCCATCGGCATCAGTCTTGGTGGTCGAAAAATTGTTCAATTTATAGTCCGGGTCATGCCGACTGCTGCCATCGCGCTTAGCCTGCGGCGCTTGTACGTTGCGGTCTATCCAAATGGTAATCAATGCCATCAGGGCAAGCAGTGCCAATGGAAACCAGATCGTGTGACGGCCATGCATTCAGCGTCTATTTCAAAAATCGCGCCATCTGCGCGTCATAAGTCCCCTGCGCCTGCATGATCAGCTCCACCACCTCACGTATCGCGCCGCGTCCGCCTTCGCGCGTGGTGACATAGTGCGCATGCTGCTTGACCAGCGGGGGGGCGGCCGGTACCGTCAGGGACAAACCACTGCGCCGCATCGGTGGTAAATCTAAGACATCATCACCCATGAAAGCGCATTGAGAAAGTTCCAGCCCAAGTTTTTGCGCCAGGTGCTCCAGAGCCTCCAGTTTGTCCTCGACCCCCTGATAAAAATGCGCGACGCCTGTATTTTCGGCGCGCTTAACCACCACATTGGAGGTGCGTCCGGTAATGATAGCCATTTCCACGCCGCTGGATTTAAGCATTTTCATGCCGAGGCCGTCGTGTGAATTGAAAGCTTTATATTCCTGGCCGTCGTCACACAAATACAGGCTGCCATCGGTCATCACGCCATCCACATCAAACACAATAAGTTTGATATTTTTGGCGCGATCTCCTACTTGAATCATGTTTAAACTACCTTTGCGTTGAGTAGATCGTGCATATTCAGTGCGCCGACCAGTTTGCCTTGCTGATCAATGACCAGCAAGCCGTTAATTTTGTGATGGTCCATCAACTCCACCGCTTCTACTGCCAATTGGTTTAGGCCAATATGCAGGGGCTTGGCATGCATGACATCGCGCATCGCGGTGTTCATGACATTGATGCCGCTTTCGAAAGCGCGGCGCAAATCACCGTCGGTAAAAATGCCGACAGGCTTGCCTGCGCTGTCGACGATGGCTGCCATACCCAGGCCCTTGCGCGACATTTCCAGCAAGCCGACCGATAGCAAGGCATCTTCAGCGACACTGGGAATAGCGTCACCCTGGCGCATCACATCGCGTACATGCACCAGCAGGCGACGTCCCAGGTTGCCGCCGGGGTGGGCGCGGGCAAAATCTTCAGCGGAAAAACCACGCTGGTCGAGCAAAGTCAGCGCCAATGCATCGCCCAAAGCCAGTGCGGCTGTGGTGCTGGCTGTGGGTGCCAGCCCAAGCGGGCAGGCTTCTTGCGAGACGTGGGTGTCCAAATATATATCAGAGGCTTTGGCTAGCGTGGATTGCGGGTTGCCAGTCATGCTGATGAGTTTAGCGCCTATGCGTTTTAACAGCGGAAGTATGGCCAGCAATTCGCCGGTCTCACCGGAGTTCGACAGCGCGATTACCACGTCCTGCTCGGTAATCATGCCGAGGTCGCCATGGCTAGCCTCTGCCGGGTGTACGAAAAAGGCCGGAGTGCCGGTGCTGGATAATGTAGACGCGATTTTACGGCCCACATGGCCGGATTTGCCCATGCCACTCACCACAACCCGCCCTCGACACTGTAAAATAAGAGCTATCGCGCGTGAAAAACTTTCGTCCAGACGATGTGCCAGCGCTTCAATTGCACGCGCCTCGATGAGCATCACCTCTCGAGCTAGTTCCAGCGGTTGTGTTGAAACATCAGTTTTTTGTAATTTGGACATGCTCATGACATCAAGTATAAAAGGGAATGCCCTGCGAATAAAGGACGTAAAAGCAAATAACGCTGTTTCAGGCACAAATTTTGCCTAGGCGATGAATGCTCAAACCTAAGGAACCTCTGATTAAGTCCGCCATGAGCCGCGTTGCTATTAGAAAAGAGATGATTGCAAGACGCACGACGCCGGTCGTAGTGGCGCACGGACTTGTTACTGGCGCAGCCAGCCGTTTGCGGGAAGTGCGCCACAGCCACCTCTCCCGCACCTGCGCTACGCGATACCGGGTCGAGGCGGCTACTCTACGAAGCCAAGGTGTGCAACAACGCAAGCGCCCATTTGCGATGCAACCCTTCGGGACAGTAGCTTTGCGGGCGGTTTGCGGCGTCAGACTTCTGGTTAAGGGAATGGGTATATGGGCGCGGGCACGTTACTGGCGGAATCAGCCGATTGCGGGGAGCGCCCAATTGAGCTGCAACCGGGGTCGCTACCAGAGACGAGGCATGCTGCCTCACCACCGGAGCCTACTCCGCCCTGTTGCGGCTCACTTCGAAGCCTTCCTGGCATCCCATCCCGCAAAGCCGCTGTCGCGTCCATGTGGGACTTAATCAGAGGCTCCCTAGATGCCCGATACTTTACCTGTCGTTTTAATTCTCCTGACCAGCGCAGTATTGGCTGTGGCATTGTTTCGCGCACTACGCCTACCGGCCATGCTGGCCTATTTTCTGGTGGGTCTGGCGCTTGGGCCGCACACCTTCGGCATCCTGCCGGATAGTGAGACCAACCGCGAGCTGGCGCAATTCGGTGTCGTCTTTTTAATGTTCAGCATCGGCCTCGAATTCAGCCTGCCGCAGCTTTATGCCATGCGCCGCATCGTGCTTGGTCTGGGCGGTGCGCAGGTGGCAATTACCATGATCATCGTCATGGCGGTTTGTCTGCTGATAGGGACGCATTGGCAAGCCGCCTTTGTGATTGGCGCAGCATTGGCGATGTCATCGACGGCGATTGTTTCCAAAATGTTGGCGGAACGCCTGGAACTCAACTCACGTCATGGCCGTCTCGCCATCGGTGTGCTGCTGTTTCAGGATATCGCTGTAGTGCCCATGCTGGTGCTGATTCCTGCGCTGGCGACAGATACTGGTAATTTAGTGAATATGCTTGGCATCTCCCTGCTCAAGGCGGCGGTGATGCTGATGATTCTGTTTGCCTTCGGCAAGTCCGTGGTGACTCCCTGGTTCAGTCTGGTGGCGCGCCAGCGTTCCCGGGAATTAATTGTGATGAACGTGCTGATGGTGACGCTGATGCTGGCATTCGCGACTAAAGCCGCTGGGCTTTCCTACGCGCTGGGCGCTTTTATAGCCGGCATGCTGATTTCCGAAACGCGTTATCGCTATCAGGTGGAATCAGACATCGCACCGTTCCGTGACATCCTGCTGGGTCTGTTTTTCGTCACCGTTGGCATGTTGCTGAATTTAAAGGAACTTGCCAGCAATGTGCTACTGGTTTTGGGCTTGGTGCTGGTGTTTGTGCTGATCAAAGGTACATTGGTGGCCCTGCTGAGCCGGGCTTTCAAGGTAGAGCCCGGCGTGGCAATCCGCGTTGGTATGACGTTGGCGCAAGCCGGTGAATTCAGTTTCGTCATTCTGGCGCTGGGCGCCGAGCGGGGTTTGCTCAGCGGACAGGCGCTACAAGTGGTACTGGCGGCTTCACTTTTATCCATGGTGCTGGCGCCATTCATTATCCAGCGGAGTGAATCTGTTGCAGCGCGTTTTGCGCGTAGCTACGGCCATAATCGCCGCAAGCAATTAAGAGACATCGAGGACGTAAGCAGGCAGCTCACTGACCATGTGATTATTTGCGGTTATGGCCGTAGCGGGCAGTATCTGGGACGTTTTTTGAACGAGGAGCATATCCCGTTTATCGCACTGGATATCGACCCCTCGCGCGTGCAGGAAGCGGCAGCAGCAGGGGAGCATGTGATGTATGGTGATGCCGGGCGGCGTGTAGTATTGGAGGCGGCGGGCGGAGCGCGCGCCAAGGCGCTGATCATCAGTTACCACGACGTGCCTTCGGCCATGAAAATCCTGCATGTGGTGCAGGACAATTACCCGCAACTTCCGGTCATCGTGCGCACTATAGACGATACCCATATGGAAGCCTTCCGCGAGGCGGGTGCGACAGAAGTGGTGCCGGAAGCGCTGGAGGGCAGCCTGATGCTGGCCTCTCACGCATTGATGCTGCTGGGAGTGCCGCTCAATCGCGTGGTCAAGCGCATCAGATTGTTTCGTGAAGAACGCTACAAGCTGTTCCGAGGATTCTTCCACGGCGCTACCGATGCCCAGCGTGAGGCCAGCGACAAGCACCAGCCACGCATGCACTCGATGGTACTCACCGCATCGGCCTATGCAATAGGTAAGCGTGTTATGGATATCGGTCTACAGTCTCATGGAGTTGAGGTCAAATCCATTCGCAGGCAAAATCACAAAGGCATAGAGCCCACCTCCGACGAGCGGCTTGCCGAAGGTGATGTGCTGGTGTTGCTGGGCACGCCGGAGGATTTGCTCGGCGCAGAAAAAGTATTGCTGACTGGGCGATGAGTATGAGCAAACATGTATTAGTCGTCGGCGGTGGCGTTGTCGGCTGTCTCTCCGCCATGGTGCTTGCCGAGCGTGGCTGGCGTGTCAGTTTGATCGATCAAGGTATGCTGGGTGGTGAAGCGTCCTGGGCCGGCGGCGGTATCCTATTCCCTCTGCTACCGTGGAACTATACCGAGCCAGTCAATCAGCTCGCCTTGGCCGGTGCAAGCCTATATCCCATGCTGTGCGAGCAGCTGCTGGCAATTACCGGCATCGACCCGCAATACCAGGCCTGTGGTATGCGCATCATGCCAAATTATGGTGGTGAGGCCGCGCTGCAATGGTGTCAGGCACATGGCATTGCCGCTGAAAAAAAGATAGAAAAGCAGGTAGAAAGCCTATGGCTGCCGCAGGTGGCACAGGTGCGGAATCCGCGCCTGATGCAGGCGCTGCACGCCTTTCTGCTGGCGCGCGGGGTGCAAATTTTCGAGAATGTCGCGCTGGCCCCGCTGCAGGCAGAGGAAGGGCGCTTGACTGCATGGCCCAGCATCGGCGGCCTGCGCTTTGAAGCGGATGCTTTCATACTGACGGCTGGTGCCTGGAGCCGTAACCTGTTGGGCGCACAGGCCCTGTATCTTCAGGTTAAGCCCATGCGCGGCCAGATGCTGCTTTACAAGCTTGAACCAGGCGTCTTGCCCAACATGATTTATCACGAAGATTTTTACCTCATCCCGCGCCGCGACGGACATATTATCGCAGGCAGCACAGTGGAAGATGTGGGTTTCGATAAGTCCACCACGCAGGAAGCGGCTGCCCATCTGGCGGCCAAGGCAGCAAACCTGCTGCCGCAACTGGCGCGTGCCCCGGTCATCCGGCACTGGAGCGGCCTGCGCCCCGGTTCTCCGGACAACATACCAGTCATCGCACGCCATCCGCGATTTGACAATCTTTATCTCAACACCGGACATTTCCGCTACGGTGTCACCATGGCGCCAAGCAGCGCAGACATGCTCGCAGCTTTGATGAGTGATGAAACGCCGTCACTAGATGCCGCCGCTTACGCTTTCCCTGATTAGCTTGCAGTCCAGCGGCCGGATTTCCCACCCACTTTTTCTAGCAGTTTGATTTCGCAAATCTGCATGCCGCGATCAACTGCTTTGCACATGTCATAAATAGTGAGCAGCGCCACGCTGGTGGCGGTGAGCGCTTCCATTTCCACGCCGGTGCGGCCTACGGTTTCGGCAGTCACACTGCAGTGGATGGTGGCGCTGGCCTGGTCAATCTCGAACTCCACGCCGACTTTGGTCAATGCAATCGGGTGGCACAAGGGAATCAGCTCGGATGTGCGCTTGGCGCCTTGTATCGCTGCAATACGTGCGATACCCAGTACATCACCTTTTTTGGCGTCACCCGCCGCAATCATGGTCAATGTCTGCGGCTGCATGCGTATGCAGCCGACTGCCTTGGCGATACGATGGGTCTCGGATTTTTCGCCGACGTCAACCATGTGAGCCTGGCCTGCGGCATCAAAATGTGTGAATTGGCTCATTGCATGCCCTCTTAGTGAACTCATTGGCTAATATCGTTATCATAGCAACGATGAAACTGATTTATGCAATTCTGTTGGGTTTTCTGGCTATGCCATGCGCGTTGGCCGATGGGCTCCCCGATCTTGGCGATGTATCGCAAACTGTATTGACTCCGTTGCAGGAGCAGCGCATCGGCGAGGAAATCATGCGCGATGTGTATGCCAGCAACGACGTGGTCAAGGATGTCGAAATCACGGATTACATCCAGGCGCTGGGTTATCGCCTTGCGGCAAATAGCTCGGACAACCGGCAGCATTTTGAATTCTTTGTAGTGCAGGATAACACCATCAACGCTTTTGCCTTGCCGGGTGGCGTGGTGGGGGTACATACCGGGCTGATACTGGCGACTGACAATGAATCCGAGCTGGCGAGTGTGCTTGGCCATGAAATCGGTCACGTGGTGCAACACCATATGTCGCGCATGGCCGCGCAGCAAAGCAATGATATGGTTACGTCCCTGGCTTCTTTAGCGCTGGCATTGCTGGTATCCGCCGCCAACCCGCAATTGGCGAGCGGAGCACTCGCGGCAAGTTCGGCCAGTGGTGTACAAAAGCAACTGAATTACACGCGCGAGCACGAGCAGGAAGCTGATCGCGTAGGCTTGCAGATCCTGTCCAGCGCCGGCTTCGACGTGCGCGCCATGCCGGCATTTTTCGAGACGCTGCAAAAAGGTACGCGTTTTGTCGAGGGTACCGCACCGTCTTTCCTGCGCACCCACCCGCTTACCTCGGAGCGTATCGCCGATGTCAAGGGCCGGGTGGAACAGATGCCTTATCACCAGGTGGCAGATAGCCAGGAGTTTCAGTATGTGCGCGCCAAGCTGCTGGCGACGCTGGGCACGCCAAGGCAAGCAGTGGAGCTGTTCCAGGGCAACCTGAACGACAAAAAATACACCAATGAAGCCGCACAGCACTTTGGCTTGGCGCAGGCCTTGCTGCGTGACCGCAAACCAGACGGCGCCACCAAGCAATTAGCCTGGTTGCGGGCCAGTGCACCCAGCCATGCCATGGTAGAAATGCTGGCGGCCAATATCGAGGCGGCCCGCGGTGATGCGGCGAAGGCGGCCAATCAGTTTCGCGCCGGGCTGGCCAAGTATCCCGATCACCGCGGCCTGATCTACGGCTATGCTGAATTGTTGCTGGCGCATAATCGTACCGATGAGGCGCTCAAACTACTCAGCGAGAAGCTGCCGCTGTATCCTGATGATGCCTATCTGTACGAGCTGCAATCGCGAGCTTATACCATTCAGGGCAAGGACATGCTGGGCCACCAAGCGCAGGGCGAGGCGTATTTCCGGCGCTATGATCTGCCCAAAGCCGTCGAGCAGATGGAGCTGGCTACCAAAATTGGCGACGGGGATTTTTACCAGCTATCGATAGTCGAAGCTAGATTGAAGCAATTGAACCAGTTGCTGGCCGAGGCCAAAAAAATTGAGAAAAACAAGTAAGCGAGCCTAAAGAAAACCATGCAGCGTAGAAACTTTCTGCAGGCCTGCCTCGGCATCACATGCTTGCTGCTGTTGCCCTTGCGTGCCCTGGCCGCAGTCTGGAACAAGGCAGCCTTTGAATCCAAGACGCTGGATGGCGATTTGCAGGGCCTCA
>JADGRN010000099.1 GCA_017880825.1 Methylophilaceae bacterium
TCGACTTCAGGATCAATGCCCAGCGCGCGTGTCACCAGATTTTTGTTGGCTGAAAGCTTGGCCTGCGCCGGTGTCATCAAACCAGACTTGATCTGCTCCTGCAGTAGGGAGTGGTCCTCAGTCATCTGCACGAGCTCCTCGCCACGCAGGCGGTACATGCGTGAATCGCCAATGTGGCCCACCAGCAGCTTGTCATTGGTAAACAGGCCCATCACCAGCGTGGTACCCATGCCCGCACACTGTGGCTGGCTTTGAGAAACGCTATAAACGGACGCATTGGCTTTGGCGACCGCTTCGTAAATCAGGCGGCTCTCAGCCTGCATACCTTCTGCCGTATCGGTCTGCCCGGGCTGCAGCGCGAGCATGGATTCTTTCAGCTCGGCCACAATCGTCAGCACGGCAATCTCACTGGCGACTTCACCGGCCTTGTAGCCACCCATGCCATCGGCCAGCACCACCAGACCGATCTCCATATCACTGGCGACTGCATCTTCGTTGTGCTCACGCTTCCGCCCAACATCGGTGAGGCGTACAACCTCCAGTACATCAGTCAGGTTCATAGGCCTTGTGCAAACCGCGCTCCCCTTAATAACGACGCTCACTCCCTGAGCAAATCCGATATTACACGCGATTTTTTTCAAAAAGAAGTCATACGCAGCAAATGCCTGGCTGCACATGACTTACCTTGGGAAATACCTCGTCGGTATTACTTGCCGGAGGGGCTTGTTGCTAGAATTGCTTTTGACTTCTGCTTTTGAATTCGTTGGGGCGCGTTGCTGCTGCCAGTTTATCCAGCACGCCGTTGACATACTTGTAGCCGTCAGTGCCGCCGTAGCTTTTGGCCAGTTCGACGCCCTCGTTGATCACTACGCGATAAGGGATGCTCATGTCATGGATTAGCTCATAAGCGGCGATGCACAAAATGCCATGCTCAATTGGGCTTAATTCTGTGGCGCTACGGTCCAGAAACTCGCTTAAACGCTGATCAAGCGCAGCGACATTCTCCATCACACCCTGCAGCAATTCCTGAAAATAGGTTTGATCGGCACGCTCGAAATCCTCGTCATCCGCCAGGTCACTTATCATCTGATGCAATTCGCCATCGCCATTGAGAAATCGGCGGTAGATGGCTTTCAGTACCAGTTCGCGCGATTTGCGACGGCTCTTGCCCGGCTTTGCCTGCCTGGGTTTTGCTGGTTGAATGCTGTCACTCATAGCTGTTTCAGCAAGTTGGCCATCTCGATCGCCACACTGGCGGCCTCTGCACCTTTAATCGCCATGCGCACCAGCGCTTGATCGTCGTTTTCGGTGGTCAGAACCGCATTCGCAACCGGAATACCGGTATTGAGTTGCACTTCAGAAATACCGCGCGCAGATTCATTTGCCACCACTTCAAAGTGATAAGTCTCGCCGCGGATAATCGCGCCGAGCGCGATCAAGGCATCAAATTGCCGGCTATCTGCCATCGCATGCAGTACCAGCGGGGCCTCCAGCGCACCGGGAACACTAGCCAGTGTAATATCCTGTGCCGCCACGCCCAGTTTTAGTAGCTCGGCGCTGCAAGCAGATAGCAGTCCATCACCGATATCACTATTAAAGCGTGACAGCACGATGCCAATGCGCAGGCCACTGCCGTCCAGATTTGTTTGCAATTGCTTCATTACTTTCCTTAATTTATAAAGTAGCGCTCAGCGTGTGTACGGCTTGGCATGCGCCAAATGACGCTGCCAGTTGGTGCGGTAAGCCTCTGCCAATGGCCGGTTTGCGCGTATCAGCAGCAAATTTTCCGCATTTTTGTATTGCGCAGCATTGGTAAAATTGTAGCTGCCGGTAATCACCGCCACATCGGCATTATTTCTGCTGTCGGCATCTATCACCATGACCTTGTTATGTGCGCTTTGATGCTCGCCATCCAGCCACACCGGCACTCCGGCAGCGGCGATTGCGGGTATCTGGCCACGTTCGATTTTTTCCGTCTGTTCACGATCCGCAATCAAGCGCACATCAACACCACGATGATGCGCTGCGATCAAGGCCTGTGCAATGCCCCGATGGGTGAATGAAAATGCCTGCACCAGTATCTGACGTCTGGCTTTATTCACAGCCGATATTATCAACCCGGCAGCGTCCTGCTCCGGGGTAAACGCTGTTTCGATGCTGCCGGCATTGGTTGCCGGCGTGGCTCGTTGATAGGCGCGGTCAGGCTGAAAAGCCTGCGCATTGCCAACGCCTGACAACAACAGGCCGAGCAAGGTGCTGCCGATGACAAATTTGCTGGTAAACAGTTTGAGCATGTTAGCTGACGACGATGCGGATGCGGCCTGACTTGTTGGCGCTGATTCTAGCATGCCTGCAACCCAGGTTTACAAAGCGGGTACCAGCAAGCGCTTGGTGAAGTCGCCGGACGCACCAAAAATCACCACGATGCACGGCGCACTGGTCGGGCTGCTGCCTGGCGACTCCAGCCCGATGCTTTTGAACGTGCGCTTGCTGCCTAACACAGTTAATTCTGCGCTATTGGTCTAATTGATATGGATCTAATTAAACAGCACCCAAGCCTTATTCACGGTATTCCAGATGCCATAGGCGAGCGGGATGCCCACCAATAGCCAAGCTGCCGTAACCAGGCCATAGCTGCCGCCCCGCCCGGTCACAGCCGTCGCATCGCCCAGGGCATTCTTTGCGGCAGTATCGTGCGCCAGCTTGCGCTCAGCCTCCAGCTCGGCATCGGTCATGAACCATTTCTGCGCCACCGGCCGCACCAGCAAATTGCACAGGAATCCACCGATCAGCAGCCCGGCAAGTATGTACATGGTGGTGTCATAGGCGGCGCTTTTGGCTACGCCATGCTTGATCTGGTAATCGTTGATGTAGTTCACCAGCACAGGCCCCAGCACGCCCGCCGCTGACCAGGCGGTGAGAATCCGGCCATGAATGGCGCCCACCATTTGCGTGCCAAACATGTCCGCCAGATAGGCCGGGATAGTGGAAAAGCCGCCGCCATACATGGTGAGAATGACACAGAACAGGCCGACGAACAGCGCCAGGTTGCCGGCATGCCCTGCCCATGGCGCAGAAGCGTATAAAACGAAACCCAGGATAAAGAACGCAAAGTAAGTCGCCTTGCGGCCGATATAGTCGGAAAAGGTTGCCCAGATAAAGCGCCCGGCAATATTGAACAGACTCAACAAGCCGGTGAAACCGGCGGCGATGGCTGCGATCTGGACCAGTTGATCGCTGCTGAGCTGGTCGAATTTGAGATCCAGCCCGATCAGCTTGCCGCCGAAGATTTCCTGCAGCATCGGGGAAGCCATGCCGATTACGCCGATGCCAGCCGAGACATTCAGGCACAGGATGCCCCAAAGCAGCCAGAATTGCGGGGTCTTGTGCGCTTTGTTCAGATGCACATGCTTGCTGGTAATCATGGTGTTGGTTGTCGCAGCCGCTGGCGCTGTCCAACCAGCCGGTTTCCACCCGGTAGGCGGCACGCGGTAGGATAGCGCGCCGATGATCATGAACACGAAATAGATCGCCGCCAAGGTGAGGAAGGTCTGCCACACGCCAACAGACGTCGGTGTGGCATAAAAATGCAACAGCTTGTCAGCAAGCGGCGAGCCTATCATGGCGCCGCCACCGAAACCCATGATCGCCATACCGGTCGCCATGCCGCGCCGGTCAGGGAACCACTTGATCAAGGTAGAAACGGGGGAAATATAGCCCAGCCCCAGCCCGACGCCACCGATGATCCCCGAACCCAGCCACATCAGCCACAGCTGATGCGTGTATACCCCGATCGCCGATAGCACCAGCCCGCCACACCAGCACAAGGCTGACACTACGCCGGCCTTGCGCGGGCCTGCATGCTCCAGCCAGCCGCCCCAGAGTGCCGCGCTGGAACCCAGAAAAACAAAAAACAGGGTAAACATCCAGCCCAGCATGGGTTTATCCCAATCGCAGGTGGTAGTGAACAGCATCGCGATCCAGCTCATGTCCGCCGGACAGGCGATCGAACTACTGATGCCTATGGCCTTGGTGAGAGGCAGCCAGAACACCGAGAAGCCGTAAGCCATGCCAATGCAGAGATGGATACATAAGGCCGCGGGCGGCACCAGCCAACGGTTAAAGCCGTGATGCGCGACTGTTCTTTCCTTGGAAAAAAATCCTGACATGTTTTACTCCCCCCGAAAATATTTATCTGCGTCAGATGGTCATACAAAAATTCAAAATATGCAATGTGTAGAGTGAAGATTCCATCGCTGTCATCAATCTGTCATATTAGCGTCATATAGTGCTCCCGGATTGCCAAGAAAAAATTTAACAGGAAAGGAAACCTGTATGCCCGCCAACATATTAGTAGTGGAAGACGAACCAGCGATACAAGAGCTGCTTGCACTGAATCTGACGCAGGCAGGTCATAACGCCATCCGCGCGCTGAGCGTGGAACAGGCGCAGATGCTGATGCGCGAAGCCCTGCCGGATCTGATCATTTTGGACTGGATGCTGCCGGGCATGAGTGGTATCGAATTTGCACGGCGTTTGAAGTCAGACGAATTCAGCAAGGCCATCCCCATCATCATGCTCACCGCGCGCGGCGAAGAAACTGACAAGGTTCGTGGCCTGGAAATCGGCGCCGATGATTACGTCACCAAGCCATTCAGCCCGCGTGAGCTGAATGCGCGCATCAAGGCGGTGTTGCGTCGCCGTGCGCCACAGATGACCGATGATCCGATTGAAGTCGGCGGCCTGCGTCTTGATCCAACTACCCACCGCGTCTCCGGCAATGGTTCGGCGCTTGACCTCGGCCCTACCGAATTCCGCTTGCTGCATTATTTGATGTCCAATCCGGAACGGGTGCATTCGCGCAGCCAGGTGCTGGACCGCGTGTGGGGCGATCGTGTGTTTGTCGAAGACCGCACGGTGGACGTGCATATCCGCCGTCTGCGCCGAGCCTTGTCCGAATCCGGCCATGAAGAAATGATCCAGACTGTGCGTGGCGTTGGCTACCGTTTCTCCGCCCAGTAGCTCATAATGAGCGCCTAACTTTTTTCGAGCCAGGTGACACGTGCAAGATATTCGCTGGCGCGCCTTTTGGCTGGCCATCCTCGCGGCTTTTCTGTGCCTGATTTTATGGGCCGTGACCAGTGCCATCACCGCGCTGAACGTTTTTATCCTGTTGTTACTGTCGTATCTTGCCTATCACCTGTTCTGGCTGCATAAGCTCACTTTTTGGCTAAAAAATCCTTCGCTTTCCACCATCCCGCAAGGTATAGGCATCTGGGAAGACGTATTTGCCGCGCTCTATCACGAACAGCGTCGCCTCGGCCGCAGCCAAACGCAGCTCACCTCCGCACTGGATAGATTCCGCAATGTCGCAAGCGCGCTGCCGGATGGTGTGGTACTGCTCAACGGCAGCGACGATATCGAATGGTGCAATCCGCCTGCCGAGATCCAGCTTGGGCTTGATTTGGTACAGGATGTCGGGCAGCCGATCAGCTATCTGGTACGTCACTCCGAATTCATCCATTACCTGCAGGATCACGATTACCTGGAGCCGATCAAGCTCAAGTCACTGCGCTACCCCGACGCCACGCTGGAAATCCAGGTGGTGCCATTTGGCGATAACCAGAAACTCATGATCTGCCGCGACATCAGCCACCTGGAAAAGCTGGAAAACATGCGCCGCGATTTCATTGCCAACGTATCGCACGAGCTGCGCACACCGCTCACCGTGGTCGGCGGTTTTCTGGAAACGCTGTCGGATATGGAAGGCGCGGTACCGGAAAGTATGCGCAATTATTTCGCCATGATGATTGAGCAAACCGGACGCATGCGCCGACTGGTGGAAGACCTGCTCACGCTCTCGCAACTGGAAAGCAGCCAGAGCGTGCCGCAGGATAGCGGAATCGACATCCCCTCACTGCTCAACATGGTGATGACCGAATCGCAAAGCCTGAGCAATGGCCGCCATCACA
>JADGRN010000100.1 GCA_017880825.1 Methylophilaceae bacterium
GAGGACGCTGCGCGGGTAGCCACTGAAATCGTTGTCATGCTGGGTGAACCCTGGTTCCTGTCCAATGGCTTTGAAGTGCGAATAGGCTCAAGTGTGGGCATCGCCCTGTACCCGGAATATTGCTCGACAGCGGAAGAAATGCTGCAACAGGCCGACACCGCGCTTTATCAGGCCAAGGAAGAAGGGCGCGGACGTTTCAGATATTTTTCGGAAGAACTTACACTAGCCGCGCGTGATCGCGTCGCACTGGAGGCCGCCTTGCGTCGCGCCATTGCCGAGAATGAGCTGCGTGTGCATTACCAAGCCCAAGTGGATATTGCTAGCGGCCGTATCGTCGGTGCCGAGGCGCTGGTGCGCTGGCAGCATCCGGAAGAAGGTATGATCATGCCGGATCGTTACATCAAGCTGGCAGAAGAAACCGGCCTGATAGGCCCCATCGGTGATTGGGTTTTGAAAGAAACCTGCCGCCAAGGCAAGCAATGGCTGGATGCCGGACTACCACCCATTTCTTTGGCGGTTAATCTCTCTCCACATCAGTTCCACCACAAGGATATCGACGCTACCGTTGCAAGGACGCTGCAGGAAAGCGGTTTCCCGGCTGCATATCTGGAGCTGGAACTGACCGAGAGCATTCTGATAAAACGTGAATATGATGTGGAAGAGAAACTACACCGACTTCGTGCGCAGGGCATCCGCCTTGCCATCGATGACTTCGGCACTGGCTACTCATCGCTGGCCTACCTCAAGCGATTTCCGCTGGATGTGCTAAAGATCGATAGAAGCTTTGTTCGAGATATCCCGATTGATAGCGACGACATGGAGATTGCTATTACTATCATCGCCATTGGACACAACCTGGGCTTTAAAGTACTGGCCGAAGGCGTGGAAAATACCGAGCAGTTGGAATTTCTCACCGCACAGGGCTGCGATTTGTATCAGGGGTTCCTCAAGAGTCAAGCACTACCGGCAGAGGAATTCGAGAAACTGCTGCATTAATCAGGTCAGCTTGCCATGACACTGTTTGTACTTTTTACCAGAGCCGCAGGGGCAAAGATCGTTGCGGCCTATCTTGGTGCCTTCACGATGAAAAGGCAGCGCAGCGACTTCAGGCTCGCCTAATGCTTCCGGGGTTACGCCCAGCGCATCGTCATAATCGGCATGCTGATAGCGCACGTTTTCCGGTTCTGCCGGTTTTTCCACCACTTCTATATCGGCTTCGCTTCTGATCTGCACCAGCATGGTGACCTGGGTCACTTCATGCTTGATGGTATCCAGTAAAGAGGCGAACAGCTCGAACGCTTCGCGCTTGTATTCCTGCTTCGGGTTCTTTTGCGCATAGGAGCGCAGATGAATGCCCTGGCGCAAATGATCCAATGCGGATAGATGTTCGCGCCAATGCTCATCCAAACTTTGCAGCATGATGGAGCGCTCGAACTGGCGCATCACTTCACTGCTGGCCTGCTGTTCTTTGGCCAGATAAGCAGCGTCCGCGGCTTCGATGATGCGTTCGCGCAAGGTTTCTTCATGCAGATCGGCGTTTTCTTCCAGCCATTTTTGCACCGGCAGTTCAAGGCCGATTTCGGTTTTTAGGACTTTTTCCAAGCCTGCGCTATCCCATTGTTCTTCAACGCTGCCCGGCGGAATATGCAAGGCGATGGTGTCGTTGATGATATCGGTACGCATGGCGGCAATGGTTTCTGCAACGTCGGTCGCTTCCAGCAATTCATTGCGTTGCTGATAAATCACCTTGCGCTGGTCGTTGGCCACATCATCATATTCCAGCAACTGCTTGCGGATGTCGAAGTTACGGCCCTCTACCTTGCGCTGGGCGTTTTCAATCGCGCGCGTCACCCAGACGTGCTCGATCGCCTCGCCTTCCGGCATTTTCAGCCGCTCCATGATCGCAGATACACGGTCGGAGGCAAAAATGCGCAACAACTGGTCTTCCAGTGATAGATAAAACCGGCTGGAGCCGGGGTCACCCTGACGCCCGGAACGTCCGCGCAACTGGTTATCCACACGGCGCGATTCGTGGCGCTCGGTGCCAATGATATGCAAACCGCCGGCTGCGACCACCATGTCATGCTGCTTTTGCCACTCAGCCTTGATTTCGGCGATGCGTGTTTCTTTTTGCGCGTCGCTCAACTCAGCGTCGTTGCGTACGGCAGCGATGTCCGGCTCAGGGTTGCCGCCGAGCACGATGTCGGTACCGCGACCGGCCATATTGGTGGCAATGGTAATCACCCCGGGGCTACCGGCCTGCACGATGATTTGCGCTTCGCGCTCATGCTGCTTGGCGTTGAGCACCTGATGCGGCAGATTATCTTTATCCAGCAGGCTTGAGATCAGCTCGGAATTTTCAATCGAGGTGGTACCCACCAGCACCGGCTGGCCGCGAGATTGGCATTCCCTGATATCCTCAATCACTGCCCGATATTTTTCGGCTGCGGTGCGGTAGACCTTGTCCATCTGGTCTTTGCGCACCATATCGCGATGGGTTGGGACGATGACCGTTTCCAGCGCATAAATCTGGTTGAATTCATAGGCTTCAGTATCGGCGGTGCCGGTCATGCCGGACAATTTGCCATACATGCGGAAGTAGTTCTGGAAAGTGATGGAGGCCAGCGTCTGGTTCTCCTTCTGAATCGTCACGCCTTCCTTGGCTTCCACCGCCTGATGCAGGCCATCCGACCAGCGGCGGCCAGGCATCATACGGCCGGTGAATTCATCAACGATGATGACTTCGTCATCTTTAACCACGTAATTCTGGTCGCGGTTGAACAGCGACTGCGCACGCAAGGCAGCA
Source organism: Methylophilaceae bacterium (assembly GCA_017880825.1). Taxonomy (GTDB): domain Bacteria; phylum Pseudomonadota; class Gammaproteobacteria; order Burkholderiales; family Methylophilaceae; genus JADGRN01. The sequence continues at coordinate 2,807 of JADGRN010000100.1, forward strand.
TACATGTGATGTACCAGGGTAATACTGGCAGCATCATAAAGATTGCCACCTTCAGACAATAGCCCGGCTTCAGCCAGCAGGGCCTCGGCATGCTCATGGCCTTGCTCGGACAGCACCACCTGGTGAGACTTTTCATCTACCCAGAAATCGCCTTCGCCTTCTTCCGTCGCTTGCCTGCTCAACTGCTTGGCAATGCCATCCATACGGGTGTAGAGCTCAATGCTGTCATCGGCCTGACCGGAAATAATCAGCGGGGTGCGCGCTTCGTCAATCAGGATGGAGTCGACTTCATCGACAATCGCATAGTTGAGGCCGCGCTGCACGCGCTCCTCGGCCGTGTAGACCATGTTGTCGCGCAGGTAATCAAAACCGAATTCGTTATTGGTACCGTAGGTGATGTCAGCGGCATAAGCGGTTTTCTTCTCGTCATGCGCCATCTGCGAGAGATTGATACCAACCGTCAAACCCAGGAAGTTATACAGCCTGCCCATCCACTCGGCGTCGCGACGTGCCAGATAATCATTCACCGTCACCACGTGCACGCCCTTGCCGGAAAGCGCATTGAGATAAGCCGGCAAGGTGGCCACCAGGGTTTTGCCTTCGCCAGTACGCATTTCAGCAATTTTGCCGTGATGCAGCACCATGCCGCCGATCAGCTGCACATCGAAGTGACGCATTTCCAGCGCACGGCGACTGCCCTCGCGCACCACTGCAAAGGCTTCTGGCAATAGTTTCTCCAGCGTTTCGCCAGCCTGATAGCGCTGCTTGAATTCCTCTGTCTTGGCTCGCAATTGCTCATCGCTGAGCGCCTGCATGGCGGGCTCGTGCGCATTAATGCCGCGCGCGGACTGCGCATATTGTTTGATCAACCGATCATTGCGGCTGCCGAAAATTGTCTTGAACAACTTGGGTAACATGGAAGGACACCAACTTTCCGCACTGGCGGAAACCTCTTTAGGTTAACTGGGACGGATGATGAAGACTAACGATTTGGACGTGACCTTGTAATTAGCTAGGGCGATTCTGTAACAAATGGTTCTGCAAATACTTACGTGGGTCTAGCGGCGCTCCGTTGAGGCGCACTTCAAAATGCAAATGTGCTCCAGTAGAGCGGCCAGTGTTGCCCACTTTGGCAATTAGCTGGCCCTTTTCAACACGATCGCCGACCTTCACCATGATCATGGAAGTATGGGCATAGCGTGTTTCCAGCCCTGCACCATGATCAATTTTGACGATTTTACCATAATCGGGAGTCTGCTCGGCTTCGGTGACAATACCCCCGGCCGCAGCATAGATAGGAGTGCCTGCCTCTGCCATGAAATCCAGCCCCTCGTGGAAAGCCATTTTCCCGGTAAACGGGTCAACGCGCCAGCCGTAACTTGATGAGTTATAACCGGTATCCACTGGGCGATCGCTCGGCATCGTATCTTTTTGCAGGTTTTGCTGCAACAACACGGCTTCCAGCACATTCAGCCGATCACTGCGCCGTTCCAGTTCGATAGCCAGTTCACTAATCTTCTGCTGAAGCTGCACTTCAGTCATTGAATATTCATGCACCATAGGGCCGCCTTGGCCGGGCGGCTGGCCGCCCTGCAGGTCTTTTTCCTTAACTCCGGCAAGTTCTGCCAGACGCTCACTGAGCGCGTCCAATCGCATAATGCGCGCCTGGATTTCACCCAGTTGTAAAGCCAGAGCGTCCAGGTGCGACTGTGGATTTTTCAGGGAGAAATGCAGTTGTATGGGTAGTAATGTGGCCACACCCGACGTCACATCGTGGTGCTCACCATTGGCCTGTGGCAGAATAAGCAGCGTTAGCATGGCTGGCACAGTCATTAACAGCAGCAAAAGAACCAGGCCATGACGCAGGGTTAAAGTTCTGGCTTTCGCCATATTGTTGGAGACGAAAATTATATTCATTCAATTCCCCTTGTTGGGAGCTTCCCGGCATGCGACGACTTAGCGCATTATTTAAGGAAAATGCCGAACTAGTGGCCTTATCCGGCCTTGCGGACAGCCTGGCTATAGCGCAAAAAAACTGGAACAGCGTAGTGCCCGTCGAACTCCAGCGCTACTGTCTGGCAGGTGCACTCAAACATCAACGCCTGACGGTCTATGCCGCTAATGGCGCGGTGGCAGCCAAAATCAAAATGCTGCTACCCAGCTTGTTGACCAAGTTGCAAAAGCAAGGGCTTGAAGTTACTTCAATTCGCATCGAAGTGCAAGTCAAATCTGCCCCCAGGGCAGTCCCCAAAGTACCACGCCGCGTCAGCGCCAAAGCCGCTTCCCAGCTTGCTGATCTGGCAGATGAATTAAGTGGGACAGCCCTTGGCGAAGCACTGGCGCGGCTGTCGCGCAGAACCTGAGCAACCGCCCCAATCTAACGCTATGGAATTTTTGCTTTATCTGCCTGCTTTCGCCTGTGTTGCCCTCACCAGTGTATTGAGTGCTTCATGGGCTGCAGTGCTGGTGCAACGTTTGCGATTCCCACACTCAAACGCCTGTTCGCATTATTACTGTATGTGGCGGGAATCAAAATGGCTTGGAGTTTGCTGTGAAGAATAATGCGACTGACGCAGTAATTGAAGTGGTGAGACTGCGCAAGCAGTTCGGCCAGATTGTGGCTGTCGATGAAATCAGCTTCAGTGTGCAACGCGGTGTTACCACCGCATTACTCGGCGGCAATGGCGCTGGTAAAACCACCACCATCGCTATGCTGCTGGGCCTGTTACTGCCAACTTCAGGCCACATTCGTATTTTTGATGAAGACATGCTGCAACATCGCTACCGTTTGCTGCATCGCATGAATTTTTCTTCACCTTATGTTGATCTGCCGCAACGTCTGACAGTACGGCAAAATCTCACGGTGTATGGCCATCTTTATCGGCTGCGCGATACCGGCAAACGCATTGCTCACCTGGCTCAGGAACTGGGCCTATCAGAACTACTTGAGCGCCGTTACGGGAAGTTATCCGCCGGACAAAAGACCCGCGTTTCACTAGCTAAATCGTTACTGAATGAACCAGAACTCTTGCTGCTGGATGAACCAACTGCGTCACTCGATCCGGACACTGCAGACGCCATTCGCAGCTATCTGGAGCAATACCAACAGCGCACCGGCGCCACCATACTACTGGCCTCGCACAACATGGCCGAGGTCGAACGC
>JADGRN010000101.1 GCA_017880825.1 Methylophilaceae bacterium
TGGCTTCTGGTAAGCCGGCCACATCATCATGGTCAGTCAATGCCAGCACCCGCACACCTTTTGCGGCGGCGTGCTCAACCACCTCAGTCGGGCTTAGCAGCCCATCGGAAACGGTGGAATGACAGTGCAGATCAATCAGGGAAGGCATGGCGGACGCAAATGATGGGCAATCTTGCAAATGGTAGGAAGTCTTGTTACTCAAGCCGAATCATAGCAAAATAGCGACCTTATCGAAACTTTTAGCGTACTTTTAATCTGCTAAGGCACCTACATGAAGTTCCTTTTTGACCTGTTTCCGATCATCCTGTTTTTTATCGTTTTCAAGTTTTTTGGCATTTATGCTGCTACTACCACAGCCATTGTGGCCACCATTGCGCAAATCATCTGGGTCAAGCTGCGTCACGGCAAAGTCGACAGCATGCTGATTGCCAGTGGCGTCATTATTGTTGTATTCGGCGGTGCAACGTTGCTGCTGCATGATGAAAGTTTCATTAAGTGGAAACCCACCGTGCTTTACTGGCTATTTGCCTTGTCCTTGCTGGTGTCAGAATTGTTTTTCAATAAGAACCTGATACGCAACCTCATGGAAAAGCAGGTGTCATTACCGGATGCGATCTGGCGCAAGCTGAGTCGTGCCTGGGCAACATTCTTCGCGGTGTTGGGTGGTATCAACCTGTACGTGGCATTTCATTACTCGACAGAAACCTGGGTCAATTTCAAGCTGTTCGGCGCCATGGGCTTGATGTTCGGTTTTGTCATCGCCCAGAGCCTGGTTCTTAACAAATATATGACGGACAACGGCTCTGATTAATAAGGAAACAAATTGATGTGGTACGTAATTGTCGCTGAAGATCATCCGAATAGTCTGGAAAAGCGCTTGGCTGCGCGGCCAGGCCATATTGAACGCTTGCAGGCATTGCAAACTGAAGGCCGATTGATGCTGGCCGGGCCCTTCCCTGCGCTGGATAGCGTTGACCCCGGCCCGGCTGGCTACACTGGCAGTCTGATTATTGCCGAGTTTAATAATCTGAAAACGGCCAAAACCTGGGCAGAAGCTGATCCCTATGTGAGTAGCGGCGTCTATGCCAAGGTGACGGTCAAACCTTTTCGCAAGACCTTCCCAAACTAAATGCCCCTAATTGATGAAATCCGCAGTCGGCTGGCGATTCTGGAGCCAACTCAACTGGATATCCAGGATGACAGCGCCAGGCATGCAGGCCATGCGGGCAACACGGGCGGCGGTCATTTCACATTGACTATAGTAAGCTCGCATTTTTGTGGAAAATCGCAGATAATTCGCCATCGCTCTGTTTATCAAGCACTTGCAGATCTTATACCAACGCGAATTCACGCACTGAGCATTCATGCTAACGCGCCAGATGAGAACTAAGCAATTACCTCACTGCCGATTACTCAACCTAAGGAAAGATTTATGAAACTAAATATAAACACCCTGCTTCTTGCTACTACACTTTTAATTACCTCTCTTGGCATATTCCCTGTCGCCCAGGCAGCCGATGCTGCAGTTGCCACCGTCAACGGTAAGCCAATCAAGCAGTCGCTGCTGGATTTCATCGTCAAAGACGCTGGTTCACACGGACAAAAAATTGACGATAACACGCGCAGTATTATTGTCAGTAAATTGATCAGCAATGAGCTGGTGTATCAAGAAGCGCAGCGCCAGGGCCTGGATAAGCAATCAGACTTTATCGCCAGAGAAGAGCTGGCAAGGCGCGAACTTCTTGTTAATGCCTACCTGCAGGATTATTTGAAAAAAAATCCGGTAAGTGAAGCCGACACCAGATCAGCCTATGAAAAGTTTAAAACCGAAGTCGGCGACAAGGAATACAGCGCACGCCATATATTGGTAGCCACTGAGGCCGAGGCCAAAGACATCATTGCCCAGCTTGCCAAAGGCGGCGATTTTGCCAAGATCGCCAAAGAGAAATCCAAAGATACTGGCTCCAAGGACAAAGGTGGTGACCTCGGCTGGTTTTCACCGGGGGGCATGGTCAAATCATTTGGCGATGCCGTGGTCAAGCTGCAAAAAGGCTTGTACACAACGGTACCGGTTCAAACCCAGTTCGGCTGGCATGTGATCAAGTTGGAAGACATCCGTGACGCGCAACCGCCTGCCTATGACAAGGTCAAGGAAAATCTGCAAAAGCAGTTGCAACAACGTCAACTGGAAAAATTGCTGACTGACCTGCGGGCCAAAGCCAAGATCGTCGATAACTCGGCAACACCAGCCAAGAACTAATCCAGTCGAAGACTAATCAGAAACACATGACCCGCTTTTGTGGCGGGTCTTTTTTTGCTTACCACTTTAGTATTGCGGTAGATTATTTACCGCTCATGCTGTTGGGGTAGCTATTCTGTGTAATGTTGTGTAATAATAAGAATTGTTATCATTCACATTGTTGATAAAAGCACTCCATGTCCAGTCCTCTTACAACCAGCTTAGACAATCTTCATCCCGGTGAAAAAGCTGCCATTTCAAGCATACACGCTGAAGAAAGCCTGTTTCAGCGACTGACCGCGCTTGGCTTTCGTGCCGGCAAGCAAATAGAGATGGTGCGCCGTGCCAGCTTTAACGGCCCACTGCATGTGCGCATCGGTACCACTGAAATCATCCTGCGCCGCTCCGAAGCGCATCGCATCCAAATCAACACCGGGCTATGAAACGTGTAGCCCTGCTCGGTATGCCGAATACCGGCAAGTCGACGCTATTCAATCGTATTAGCGGGGCTTCAGCACGCGTCGGCAACTGGCCGGGCATTACTGTTGACCTGATGAGTGCCAAGATACTCATGGGGGGGCATATTGCCGAACTGATAGACCTTCCCGGCATCTATGATCTGCATGGCTTTTCTGATGACGAACAAGTAGTGCGGCACTTCCTCGAACACAACGCAATTGATCTCGTGATCATTGTGCTCAACTCAACGCAGATAGACCGCCAACTCTCGCTGGCACTGCAAATCCGCGCGCTCGGCCTGCCTTCCGTGCTGATGCTGAACATGGCGGATGAAGCCCGTCGCGGCAGCATTAGCATCGACATCCAGGCGATGTCTGAACGCATACACATGCCGGTAGCCATGATCAGCGCCAAATATGGCGAAGGTTTTCAGGCGGCGCTGACACTCGCGGCGCAGAGCATAGCCAGCAGCAATATGCAGCTCACCCTTGAACAGATCAACTCCCGCCTGCAGGCCGACAATGTGCTGGAACAGGAGATGGAAAGCATAGTCCGGGATTCCGTGCAGATGCCCGCGCAACTGACTGACCAAACCACGGAACGTATCGACAAGGTGTTGCTGCACCCCTGGCTGGGCTTGCCCATCTTCTTTGCCGCCATGTACCTGCTGTTCCAGTTCATTTTTACGGCTGGCAAACCCTTGCAAGACGGCGTGGCATGGTTATTACAGATGCTACGCGGCGGCGTGCTGGAACCCATGCTTGCCCATGTGCCAACCTGGTTACACGGCTTGCTGCTGGATGGCATCTACAATGGCGTAGGCACAGTGGCGTCCTTTGTGCCGATCATCATCCTGTTTTTCCTGATCATGAGCATGGTGGAAGACAGCGGCTATCTGTCACGCGCAGCCTTCCTGATGGATGCCTTGATGGCACGCCTAGGGCTGGACGGGCGTGGTTTTGTCATGATGTTGATGGGCTTCGGCTGCAATGTACCGGCGCTGATGGGCACAAGAGTCATGCGCTCGCGCAACTTGCGTTTGCTGACCATGCTGGTCATTCCCTTCTCGCTCTGCTCGGCACGGCTGCAGGTGTTTGTATTCATGACGGCGATTCTGTTTACGCCGCAGCAGGCTCCGTTAGTATTGTTTACGCTTTACCTGATGAGCTTTGCCGCCATTTTTGTCAGTGCCCTGATTTTCAAGGGGCGCTATGCCAACAGCGAACCGTTCATTCTGGAACTGCCACCCTATCGTTTCCCCACGCCACGCCAGATTGTTTTACGTGGCTGGCAGGAGGTCGGCTATTTTCTGCGGCGCGCCACTAAATTCATCGTCATTGGCGTAGTGCTGGTGTGGGTGCTAACCAATTTCCCCAGCGCTGCCGCACCAGCCAGTAATGAAACCTTTGCCGGCATGATAGGCAGCTTCATGGCGCCTATATTGACGCCGATAGGCATTGATACCCAGCTTGCCATCGCGCTGATCTTCGGCTTTGTCGCCAAAGAGATTGTAATTGGTTCTCTGGCGGTGATTTATGGTTTGCAGGGCGATGCGTTGATGCATTTGATGGCGCACAAGCTGGATTGGGTACAGGGCATGAGCTTTATGCTATTCACGCTGATTTATACGCCCTGTCTGTCGACGGTTGCCACCCTCAGAACCGAATCAAAAAGCTCGGCATTCATGATGCTGTCTATCGTCTGGTCGTTAGTGCTGGCATGGGTAGTGAGTTTTGTGTTTTACCAATCGGCCAGGGCGCTTGGTTTTTAAACCGATTTTACAGCGCCGAAAACTCCAGCGCATTGCCATCCGGGTCTCGGCAAAACAACGCTGCCCGCCCGGATTTACTCAGGCTATAAGCTACCCCGGTCTTATCCAGTACCGCTTTGACGGCGTCTATATCGCTGACCGATAACGCCACATGATAATCACGCCCACCGTGTTCTGGCCGAATGGAATCGGCATCCGGGTCGGGAACGACCATCAGATGAATCTGGTTAATACCAATGTCGTACCACACACCGGGAAAGCCAAAGTCTGGCCGATTAGGGTTGGGCTTCAGACCCAGCAAGCCTTCGTAAAAAGCGCGTGATTTTTCCAGATCAGAGATGATTAATCCGGCATGCAGTAACTGATTAATTTTAATCATGACGTTGTCCTGAACATAAAATATACTGCGCCCATTAGACACAGCCCCGCCCATAGAAAATCCAGCTTGATTGGTTGCTGCATGTAGAACATGGCAAACGGCACAAACACCACCAGCGTAATCACTTCCTGCAGTATCTTGAGTTGCGCCAGCGACAGAACGGTGTAACCAATGCGGTTGCCCGGCACCTGAAACAGGTATTCCATCAAAGCAATACCCCAACTCACCAATGCTGCGATGTACCAGGGTTTGTCGTTGAGATTTTTGAGGTGTGCGTACCAGGCGAACGTCATGAAGACGTTCGAGATGGTCAGCAGCAGGATGGATTTAAAGACTGCGGGCACTGAACACTAACCAGCCATAAACAACTAAATGGCTGATTCGCCGGTTTCACCAGTACGAATACGGATGACCTGTTCCACTGTCGTCACAAAAATCTTGCCATCACCAATCTTGCCGGTACGCGCCACTTGCATGATGGCTTCGATGGCATTTTCCAGCATTTCATCCGCCACAATCAGTTCAAGCTTGATCTTGGGCAGGAAATCAACGACGTATTCCGCGCCCCGATACAGCTCTGTATGGCCCTTCTGGCGGCCAAAGCCTTTTACTTCGGTCACGGTCAAGCCATTGGCGCCAATTTCGGATAACGCTTCACGTACTTCATCCAACTTGAACGGCTTGATGATAGCTTCAATTTTTTTCATGGCGCAATATCCCTGTGTTCAGAATTCAAATCGATATTTGGATGTTATAGGATAACGCCGGTCCTTGCCAAATCCTCTGTGCGTAATTCTAACGCCTACCGGTGATTGGCGGCGTTTATATTCATTACGGTCTATCAGGGTCACCACGCGGCTGACATCCTGCGGGCTATAGCCCATGCCAATGATATCCACCGGGTTGCAGTCATGCTCGACATAGGCTTCCATAATGGCATCCAGTATTTCATAAGGCGGCAATGAGTCCTGGTCAGTCTGTCCAGGCCGCAGTTCAGCCGAAGGTGCGCGCTGGATGATGCGTGCCGGGATCACGTCCGAAATGCTGTTGCGGTAATGTGCCAGGCAATACACCATGGTCTTTGGCACATCCTTGAGCACGGCGAAACCGCCGGCCAC
>JADGRN010000015.1 GCA_017880825.1 Methylophilaceae bacterium
ATGCGCCATAGTGCATTAACAATCCAAGGACACATTTTACTGTAGCTTTGCGCTTAATGTATAAACCTAAAGTAAAATGCGCGTGTTGTAAGCTGATGCGGGTGTAGTTCAATGGCAGAACGGCAGCTTCCCAAGCTGCATACGCGGGTTCGATTCCCGTCACCCGCTCCAACTTAATCAGGCTTTACTTATCAAACTTCAATCATTTCAAAATCGTCCTTGCGTGCACCACATTCAGGACAAGTCCAATTGACCGGCACATCTTCCCATTTGGTGCCTGGAGCAATGCCGTCTTCCGGCCACCCTTCAGCTTCGTCATAGATCCATCCGCAAATATTGCACATCCAGGATTTCATATCTTCCAGCTTTTCATGATTTTTACAGATGGGATTTAAGTTAAAATGCTATTTTAGAGTTTGCCAGCATCCTCAAGCAATCGCTTTTTCTTTACAACCCTGATCGCGTTGCGGCGTTCTCCATCTAATTATTAGCAGTTAAAATATGAATCCTATGCCCCCCGCCGTGATGACCTTCGCCGCCACAGACCCCAGTAGCGGCGCTGGGTTGCAAGCAGACGTCCTGACCCTGGCCAGCATCGGCTGTTATCCCTTGTCGGTGGTCACCGCGCTCACCGTGCAAGACACGCTGGGCGTAGATAACGTGATGGTGTTCGATGCCGACTGGGTGAATGAACAGGCACGTACCATCCTCGAAGACATGCAGGTATCGGCATTCAAACTCGGCATGCTGGGCAGTGTGGAAAACATCGCCGTCATCGCCGAAATCATGGCCGACTACCCGGATACACCGTTGCTGATAGACCCTATCCTGTCCTCCGGCCGTGGCGACGAGTTGGCCAATGATGAAATGCAAGCGGCCATGATGGATCTACTGTTTCCGCAGGCCACGCTGATTACGCCGAATAGTCTGGAAGCGCGCAGGCTGGCTTTTTCCGATGAGAGCGAAGAAATTGAAAACACCTCTCTGGATGAAAGCGCACAGCGTCTGATTGATATGGGGTGTGAGTACGTACTCATCACCGGCACCCATGAACGTACACAAGACGTGGTGAATACACTGTATGGCGAAAATGGCCTGATTCGCGCCTATACCTGGGAGCGCCTGCCGGGCAGCTATCATGGCTCAGGTTGTACGCTGACTTCGGCCATCGCCGCCTGTATCGCGCATGGTTTAACGATGGAAGAAGCCGTCGCCGAAGCTCAGGAATACACCTGGCAGACGCTTAAAAATGCCTTCCGTCCGGGCATGGGCCAATATATTCCAGACCGCATGTTTTGGGCGCGCGAAGAAGAAGATGAAGATGAAAGCGAAAAAAGCTAGGCGGCCCGATATCTCCGGGCTTTACGCGGTCACGCCTGATATTGCGGACACCGATCGACTGCGCGCACTGGTAGAGGCCGGCTTGATCGGCGGTGCTTCTGTTATTCAATATCGCAATAAAACTGCCGACCATGATTTACGCATCGAACAATCCCGCGTATTGCTGGATCTATGCCGCAAGCATCATGTGCCGCTGATCATCAATGACCATATCGAGCTATGCCTGGCGATAGATGCGGACGGTGTGCACCTCGGCGGTAATGACGGCAATCTTGCTGAAGCCCGTCAGCGGCTTGGCAGCGATAAAATTTTAGGCGCCTCCTGCTACAACCGTTTTGAGCTGGCGCTGGAAGCCAGGGCGGCAGATGCAGATTACCTGGCTTTTGGCAGCTGCTTCGACTCAGGCACCAAACCTGCAGCGATGCGCGCACCGCTCGAACTGCTAGGCCTCGCGCGCAAAGAAATCGGCCTGCCGCTGGTCGCGATTGGCGGCATCACGCTGGATAACGCTGGACAAGCCATTAACGCCGGAGCCGATGCCATCGCGGTCATCGCTGCATTGTTTTCTGCTGCCAACGTCACGCAAACCGCGCAACAATTTTCCAATTTTTTCACACCCTCCAAACATCATGACCTCTCGCCAGCCAACTTCCAGAAATCAGCAACTGTTTGAACAATCCCAACGCCTCATTCCCGGCGGCGTCAATTCGCCGGTGCGCGCTTTCCGCTCGGTAGGCGGCACACCGGTCTTCTTCAAGCGCGGGCTGGGCTCCAGGCTATGGGACGAAGACGACAAGCAATACATTGATTATGTCGGTTCCTGGGGGCCGATGATACTCGGCCACGCCCACCCTGAAGTCATCGCGGCCGTACAGAAAACCGCAGAGAACAGCCTTTCTTTCGGCGCCCCTACCGCGCTGGAGCTGGAAATGGCGGAATTGCTGGTCAAGCTGGTGCCCAGTATGCAACAGGTGCGTTTGGTCAGCTCCGGCACCGAAGCCACCATGAGCGCCATCCGGCTGGCGCGCGGCTTTACCGGCCGCGACAAGATTTTGAAATTTGAGGGCTGTTACCACGGCCACGCCGATGCCTTGCTGGTCAAGGCCGGTTCCGGTGCACTCACTTTCGGCCAGCCGAGTTCGGCTGGCGTACCTGCTGATGTGGCTGCACACACGCTGACGCTGCCCTATAACGACAGCGATGCCGTCGAAGCGCTATTTGCGCAACTCGGTGACGAAATCGCCTGTGTCATCGTCGAGCCGGTGGCCGGAAACATGAATTTGATCGCGCCCAATGAGAGCTTCCTTTCCACCTTGCGCGCGCTATGCACGCGGCATGACACGGTGCTGATTTTCGACGAGGTCATGACCGGCTTCCGCGTGGCTCTGGGTGGTGCCCAAGCGCTATATGGCATCACGCCCGATCTCACCACGCTGGGCAAGGTCATCGGCGGCGGCCTGCCGGTCGGCGCCTTCGGCGGGCGCAAAGACATCATGGCGGAACTGGCACCGCTGGGGCCGGTGTACCAGGCTGGCACGCTGTCGGGAAATCCGGTGGCGGTCGCGGCCGGCTTGGCCACGCTACGTCTGATCCAGACGCCAGGCTTCCATGCCGAACTTGCCGCCAAAACCGAGCGCATGACGCTGGGGTTGGCGACAGCCGCACGTGAAGCCGGCATCGCCTTCAGCGCGCAGAGTGTGGGCGGCATGTTCGGCCTCTATTTCAGCGAATACGTGCCGACGAGTTATGTCGAGGTCATGCGCTGCGATAAAGAAGCGTTCAAGCGCTTCTTCCATGCCATGCTGGACGAGGGTATTTATCTGGCCCCATCTGCATTTGAGGCAGGGTTCGTCTCTGCGGCGCATAGCGATGAAGATATCCACAACACCGTCGCTGCAGCCCGCCGCTGTTTCCGCGGCTGAATCCAGCGCGACAGTTTTGCCAACACTGAATAGAATTCCTTCTGCGAATTTTGGTCTATGTTATTGAACTGCCGACCCTTTAACGGTAACATTAAAGGTTCCGCTTTATATTTCATGGCCTGATTTGGATTTGGCCTCGCGACGCGCAAATACCTTCGATTTGTCGCCCGGCGTAAAGGTTGTCGAGGGGTTAATAGGAATAGCAGCTTGGTTAAGCAAGAATTTAATGAACCGGCAGTATTTAATAAGCCCGAAAGGCAGGGTTTATATAACCCGGCCAATGAGCATGACGCCTGCGGTGTCGGTTTTATTGCTCATATCAAAGGCCAAAAGAGCCACGACATCGTGCTCCAGGGCTTACAGATTCTGAACAACCTGACCCATCGCGGCGCGACTGGCTATGACCCCAAGCTGGGCGACGGCGCCGGCATCCTGATTCAAATGCCCGACGCCTTCATGCGCAAGGAAGCCGCCGCGCTGAATATCATGCTGCCCGCCATCGGCGATTACGCCTGTGGCATCGTGTTTCTGCCGCAATCAGAAAATAGCCGTCACGCTTGCGAAACCAGGATTGCCGACATTATTCAGGAAGAAGGGCAAAACTTCCTCGGCTGGCGTGACGTACCGCGCGACAACACTAATATTGCTGACGCAGCACGCGCCGTCGAACCAGTCATGCGCCAGGTGTTCATTGCGCGCGGCGCAAAGGTGCAGGATCAAAATCACTTCGAACGTAAGCTGTTCGTGATACGCAAGCGCATCGAACATGCTGTGTGCGCACTCAAACTGGCAGACGGCTCGCAATTCTACATCCCCTCGCTCTCCAGCCGCACCATAGTCTACAAAGGCATGCTGCTGGCGAAAGAAGTTGGCGTCTACTACCGCGACCTGCAGGATGAAAGCATGGTCTCGGCGCTGGCGCTGGTGCACCAGCGTTTCTCCACCAATACTTTCCCGGCCTGGGAGCTGGCGCACCCGTTCCGCATGATCGCCCATAATGGCGAAATCAATACCATGCAGGGCAATGTCAACTGGATGGCGGCACGCCACGCAGCGATGCGCTCCGCGCTGATAGGCGAAGACCTGGACAAAATCTGGCCATTGATTGTCGATGGCCAATCGGATTCTGCCGCTTTTGATAACGCGTTGGAGTTGCTGGTCGCCGGTGGCTATTCCTTGCCGCACGCCATGATGCTGCTGATTCCGGAAGCCTGGTCTGGCAACGCACTGATGGACGACGAGCGGCGCGCTTTCTATGAATATCATGCCGCGCTGATGGAGCCGTGGGACGGCCCGGCTGCCGTGGCTTTCAGCGACGGCCGCATGATAGGCGCCACGCTGGACCGCAACGGCTTGCGCCCGGCACGCTACCTCATCACCGATGATGATTACGTGATGATGGCCTCGGAAATGGGCGTGCTGACATTCCCCCAAGAAAAAATCATCAAGAAATGGCGTTTACAGCCGGGCAAGATGCTACTGATTGACATGGAGCAAGGTCGCATCATCGATGACGCCGAAGTGAAGAAAACCCTTGCGCAAGCCAAGCCATACCGTGAGTGGATCGCCAAATCACGCTATTTCCTCGGCGACCTGCCCAAGGTGGAAGGCACGCTGGAGCTGGGTGCCAGCCTGCTGGACGTGCAACAGGCATTTGGCTACACCCAGGAAGACCTGAAATTCATACTGCAACCGATGATGGTGGCGGGTGAAGAGGGCACCGGCTCGATGGGTAACGACAGCGCCTTGCCGGTGCTTTCCAACAAACCCAAGCTGCTTTACTGCTACTTCAAGCAATTATTCGCGCAAGTGACCAATCCGCCGATTGACCCCATCCGCGAAGAGCTGGTGATGTCGCTGGTCACTTTTATTGGCCCCAGGCCCAATCTGCTGGGCGGCTTTGAATCAACCCCTGAAACCAACCCGCCGTTACGGCTGGAAGCCAGCCAGCCGGTGCTGATGCCAGACGAGCTGGAACAGCTGAAAGCCATCGACACCCTGACGCAAGGGCGCTATCGCTCGCTGGTACTGGATGTGACCTATCCGGCCAAGCTCGGTAAACAAGCCATGGCTGGCGCTATTGAAGCGCTGTGTAAAGCCGCCGCGAAAGCGGTGCATGACGGCTTCAATGTGCTGATTCTGTCAGATCGCCCGGTCAGTGCTGATCGTCTGGCCATTCCCGCGTTACTGGCTTGCGCCGCCACCCATCAATCTCTGGTTCGTGCAGGGTTGCGCACCAATACCGGCCTGGTGATTGATACCGGCTCCGCACGTGAAGTGCATCATTTTGCCCTACTCGCCGGTTACGGTGCCGAGGCCATCTGCCCTTGGCTGGCGTTTGAAAGCATCGCACATCTCAGCGCGACCGACGCCAAGGAAGCCCACAAGAAATTCGTCAAGGCCATCGGCAAAGGCTTGTACAAAGTCATGTCGAAGATGGGCATTTCCACTTATCAATCCTACTGCGGCGCGCAAATTTTTGAAGCGGTCGGCCTCAACAGCAGCTTTGTTGATCAGTATTTTGCCGGCACTGCCACCAATATCGAAGGCATAGGCCTGAACGAAGTGGCGGAAGAAAGCCTGCGCCTGCATAACGCTGCATTCGGCGATGACCCGGTGCTGGAAAACGCGCTGGACGCGGGCGGCGAGTATGCCTTCCGGGTGCGTGGTGAAGAGCACATGTGGACGCCGGACTCCATTGCCAAGCTGCAGCACGCCACGCGCACCGGCAATGCTGGCACCTATAAGGAATACGCCAAGCTGATCAATGACCAGAGCAAGCGTCATATGACCTTGCGCGGCCTGTTCAATATCAAATCCGCCGGTGCGCCAGTGCCGCTGGATGAGGTCGAGCCGGCTTCGGCCATCGTCAAGCGTTTCGCCACCGGCGCCATGTCGCTCGGTTCGATTTCCACCGAAGCGCACGCCACGCTGGCAATTGCCATGAACCGCATCGGCGGCAAATCCAACACCGGCGAAGGCGGCGAAGACCCCAAGCGCTTCATCGCTGTAACTAAAGATAGCTCGATGGCAGCTGTCATCGGTAAGGATCGCGTTGAACGTGATATTGCGCTCAAGGCTGGCGATTCCATGCGCTCCAAGATCAAACAGGTGGCCTCCGGCCGCTTCGGCGTAACTGCGGAGTATCTGGCAAGCGCCGATCAAATCCAGATCAAGATGGCGCAGGGCGCCAAGCCCGGCGAGGGCGGCCAGTTACCCGGCCACAAGGTCAGCTCTTATATTGCCATGCTGCGCTTCTCGGTGCCCGGCGTAGGCCTGATTTCGCCAGCGCCACACCACGATATTTATTCCATCGAAGACTTGGCGCAATTGATACACGATCTGAAAAACGCCAATCCCAAAGCCTCCATCTCGACCAAGCTGGTATCAGAAACCGGCGTAGGTACGGTGGCGGCGGGCGTGACCAAGGCCAAGTCCGACCACATCACCATCGCCGGCCACGATGGCGGCACTGGCGCTTCGCCGCTGTCTTCCATCAAGCATGCCGGCACGCCGTGGGAACTCGGCCTCGCGGAAACGCAGCAAACTCTGGTGTTGAACCAGCTGCGTGGCCGCGTCGCGGTGCAGGTCGACGGCCAGATGAAAACCGGCCGTGATGTGCTGATAGGCGCACTGCTCGGCGCCGATGAATTCGGCTTTGCCACTGCGCCGCTGGTGGTGGAAGGCTGCATCATGATGCGTAAATGCCATCTCAACACCTGCCCGGTCGGTGTTGCCACGCAAGATCCCGTATTGCGCAAGCGCTTTACCGGCCAGCCTGAACACGTGGTGAATTACTTCTTCTTCGTCGCGGAAGAAGTGCGCGAATTGATGGCAGGCATGGGCATACGCAAATTCGATGACCTCATCGGACGTGCCGATTTGCTCGATATGAAAGCGGGTATAGACCACTGGAAGGCCAGGGGCCTGAATTTCAGCAAGATTTTCTACCAGCCAGAAATGGATAGCAGTGTATCCCGCTACCATAACGAATCGCAGGAGCATGGCCTGCAACGCGCGTTGGATAACCAGCTGATAGCACTGGCCAGGCCCGCGCTGGAACACGGTGAAAAAGTCGTCATCGAAATGCCGATCAAAAATACCAACCGCACCGTCGGTACCATGTTGTCTAACCAGGTTGCCAGCCGCTATGGCCATGCGGGCCTGCCGGATAACACCATCACGATAAAACTCAGCGGCACTGCCGGCCAGAGCTTCGCCGCCTTCCTGGCACACGGCATCACGCTTGAGCTGGAAGGCGAAGGCAACGACTACGTGGGCAAGGGCCAGTGTGGCGGCCGCATCGTCATCAAACCACCCAAGGCTTTCCGCGGGAAACCGGAAGAAAACATCATCGTCGGTAACACCGTGATGTATGGCGCGACCAGCGGCGAAAGCTATTTCCTTGGTGTCGCCGGCGAGCGCTTCTGCGTGCGCAATTCCGGCGCTTCGGCAGTGGCGGAAGGCGTGGGTAACCATGGCTGTGAATACATGACCGGCGGCACCGTGGTCGTGCTCGGCCAGACTGGCCTCAACTTCGCTGCCGGCATGTCCGGCGGCGTAGCTTACGTGCTGGATGAAGACGGCTTGTTCGGCAAGCGCTGCAACTTGGGCATGGTGTCGCTGGAAAAAGTCGAACACATTGATAATGTTGCCGAAGATGCAGTTCTCCATCTTGATCAACCCGATGAGTTAACGCTCAGGCAGCTGATCAAGAAGCACGCCGCCTATACCGGCAGTGAACGCGCAAAAACCATATTGCAACATTGGGATGAATATCGGGGCAAGTTCGTCAAAGTCATGCCGAATGAATACAAGCGCGCCTTGATCGAACTATCGGAACAGAAAGTATTGGTAGCAGCGTAATGGGGAAAATAACCGGATTTTTAGAATACGCACGTCTGTCAGAAGCCAATCTACCGGTGACAGAGCGCGTTAAATATTACAAAGAATTCGTCCTGCACCTGACCGACGACCAAGCCAAAACCCAAGGTGCGCGCTGCATGGATTGCGGCATCCCGTTCTGCATGACCGGCTGCCCGGTGAACAACATCATCCCGGACTGGAACGACCTGGTCTACCAGCAGGACTGGAAACACGCGATCGACGTATTGCACTCCACCAACAACTTCCCCGAATTCACCGGCCGCATCTGTCCGGCGCCGTGCGAGGCGGCTTGCGTACTCAATATTAATGCCGACCCAGTCGGCATTAAATCAATCGAGCATGCGATTATCGACAAAGCCTGGGACAACGGCTGGGTCATCCCGCAGCCGCCCGAGCAAAAAACCGGCAAAAAAATCGTTGTGGTGGGCTCCGGCCCTGCTGGCTTGGCAGCCGCACAGCAACTGGCGAGGGTCGGGCATACTGTGGTGGTGGTGGAAAAGAGTGACCGTATCGGCGGTTTGTTGCGCTACGGCATTCCCGATTTCAAGATGGAAAAATCGCACATAGACCGCCGCATGGCGCAGATGGAAGCGGAAGGCGTGCAATTCCGCGTCAATCAGAACGTCAGCGAAAACGTAAAAGCGGGCGATCTGCTGAAAGAATATGACGCGGTAATTCTGGCGGGCGGTGCCGAGCAGCCGCGCGATCTGCCGGTGCCGGGACGCGATCTTGACGGCGTGGAATTTGCGATGGACTTCCTCACCCCGCAAAATATGGTGGTCGCCGGTGACCAGGTGCCCAATCAGACCAGGGCCACGGGTAAGCATGTGATAGTGATTGGCGGTGGTGATACCGGCTCGGACTGCGTGGGCACCTCCAACCGTCACGGGGCGATTTCGGTTACCCAGTTTGAATTGATGCCGCAACCTCCGGAGCATGAGAACAAGGAATTGACCTGGCCCGACTGGCCGCTCATATTGCGTACTTCCAGTTCGCATGAAGAGGGCGTTGAGCGCGACTGGTCCATCACCACCAAGGAACTGATTGGTGAAAACGGCAAAGTCAAAGCGCTCAAAGGTGCCCGCGTTGAGTGGAAAGACGGCAGGATGCAGGAAATACCTGACTCCGAATTCACCATCCCTGCGGATCTGGTGCTGTTGGCGATGGGCTTTGTAAGCCCCATGCAAAAAGTGCTGGACGCTTTTGGTGTGGAAAAAGACGCGCGCGGCAATGCCAAAGCGACCACCGACGGTGAAGGCTGCTATGCTACATCTCAACCTAAAGTATTCGCTGCTGGCGATATGCGCCGCGGCCAATCGCTGGTGGTTTGGGCCATCCGCGAAGGCCGTCAGTGCGCGCGCGCCGTGGATGAATTCCTGATGGGCAGCAGTGACTTGCCCAGATAATAAAAAAGCATAAAAAGGTAGGCCTTAATTGTCACAATTATCACACTTGGAAAACGATACGTTCTTGCGCGCGCTCCTGCGCCAACCAACCGACTACACGCCGGTCTGGATGATGCGCCAGGCAGGACGTTATTTGCCGGAATACCGGGAAACCCGCAAACGCGCCGGCAGTTTTTTGGGCCTGGCTAAAAACCCCGATTACGCGACAGAAGTTACCTTGCAGCCATTAGCGCGCTTCCCGCTTGATGCCGCTATTTTATTCTCTGACATCCTCACCGTGCCCGATGCCATGGGCCTGGGCTTGTATTTTGAAGACGGTGAAGGCCCCAAGTTCGAGCGTCCCTTACGCGAAGAATGGGAAATCCGCGACTTAACCGTGCCCAATCCCGCTGAGCATTTAAAGTATGTGCTCGACGCCGTTAAACAGATTCGTAAGGCGCTGGATGGCAGCGTACCGCTGATCGGCTTCTCCGGTAGTCCGTGGACACTCGCTTGCTACATGGTGGAAGGCAAAGGCGGAACCGATTTCTTGAATATCAAGAAAATGGCTTACGAGCGCCCGGACTTGCTGCATCATATTCTGGAAATCAACGCCCAAGCGGTGATCCTCTACCTAAACGCGCAAATTGAAGCCGGCGCCCAAGCCGTGATGATTTTTGATTCCTGGGGCGGTGCGCTTTCGCATGCGGCTTACCAGGAGTTTTCATTACAATACATGCAAAAAATTGTCGCAGGCCTCACTCGCAGGCATGAAGGCCACATTGTACCCTGCACCGTGTTCACCAAAGGCGGCGGCTTATGGTTAGAGAGCATTGCGAATATCGGTGCCGATTGCGTAGGCTTGGATTGGACGATTGATATTGGCGAAGCCAGGAAAAGAGTAGGCGATAAGGTGTCGCTACAAGGCAATCTAGACCCAGCAATATTGCTCTCAAATCCAACAGTGATTGAGCGCGAAGTCGGTAATATTTTGCAAAGCTACGGTCATGGTAGCGGCCATGTGTTTAATCTGGGTCACGGCATCACACAACTCACGCCACCAGAAAACGCCGCGGCGATGATTTCTGCGGTTCACAGTTTAAGTAGCCAATACCACCGACAGTAATTCTTTCAGTCTGCGGCAGTATTCAGAAACATCCTAAGGATGCGAGCTTTTTCGAGCCTAGTTTGGCCCGCCGGTTCGGACAAATCAGGTAACTGGCTTATCACCGTTCCAATTTGACATTGGCGCGCCCGAGATGATGAATCTAATGGAATGGACGCCCACTTCCTATAACGGCATCTGAGTGCCAAAGTAGTGGTTCTGTTATGACCACTAAAATAGTGGTGAGCCAAAGTGCTTGGATGGATTGCTTTTGGCAAGGAATTTACATGTAAAAATTGTATTGTTTCGAATACAATCAATGTAACCATAAAAAATGGCAAGGAAATGGCATGTTTACATTGACGTTTAGTTTGGTATCCCTTGCGGAATGCCTTGTTGCGACTGGTGGCGTTATTCTACTGGCAAGCATTTTGCATGTCTTTAACAAGAAAAGGCTGCTCGACAAGTCGATTAAGAACATAACAGAATTCATAGAGGAATATTTTATGAATACTGGAGCAAAGGTGCAGGTAACTTGCTTCAAGCTGGAGGGTAATAAACGCTTCGTTGCCCTAATACAATCCGAACCATTAAAGCGGTTCCGTTGCTCTCATGTTTTAGAAAGCAATCTGATAACCCATATTTCCGATGTCACAGGCAACACGGTGGAGAAAATTTACTGGCGGTTTCCGATCAAGCTAAACAAAGATTTAATGATAGCAACAGAAAAAAATAGCCTGGAGAATGATGATTTATACCTTTTAGATGGCTACGCTATAGCTGAGGCCGCGAAAGAGTACAAAGTTTCTGAAGTGTCATGGGATCAGTATGAAAGCCCAAAAAAAGAAAAATGAATAACTTGGCTGGCTTGAGCTGAGAATGGGTCTGCAAATATATGAACTAGCCGAAGCTAATGGCAATAAAGCTCATGACATGAGTGGGGCGATACACTACCTTGCACCGGATCAACTGGCGGTTGGTTGCTACGGGACGGCTTGATTGCATGTTGTCTGGATACGATTTGGCTATGGTTAGCTAGAAATGAAAACGGCCTGTAGCGCTACAGGCCGTTTTTGATCTGGCTCCCACCCCAAAACTCGAACTGATCAAGCAATGTAACCGATTCTTTCATCAAAACTGAACAGCCTCAAAACTCCAGCGGATCCACATCCACTGCCCAGCGGATTTTCGCATTCAGTGGATGTGCGCTCAAATTTGCCACCAACGTTTTAAGCAGGCGCTGCAATGGTGGACGGCTATTGGCCTGGATCAGCAGATGTCCGCGCTCCATGCCTTTTAGGCGCTCCATTTGAGGCCGTACCGGGTCGTAAATGGTGACTTTTTCACTCAATTCTCTCGCTTTATCTGCGGCATAGGTCAGAAAACGCTGCACCATGCCGTAATCATTGGCTTCGGCACGCAGCAGCACCATATAGGCATAAGGCGGAAACTGCGTCTGCCTCCGTTCTTGCAACAACTGCTGCGCATAAGCCGCGTAATTCTGCTCTCGTAACGCATTGAATAGAGCGTGATCAGGAAACGCGGTCTGGATCAACACTTCACCGGCTTTGTCCGCGCGCCCGGCACGGCCGGCCACCTGCATGAGTTGGGCAAACAAACGCTCAGCAGCACGGAAATCCGGACTGAACAATGCGCTGTCGGTATCCATCACGCCGACCAGGGTGAGGTTGGGGAAGTCATGGCCCTTGGCCAGCATCTGCGTACCCACCAGAATATCCACCTCGTCCGCATGCACCGCCGTCAGCATGTCAGTGAGTGCATGCTTGCGCCGTGTGCTGTCCCTGTCAACGCGCAGGATACGGGCCTCGGGGAACAGGGCGGCCAAGGTGGCCTCCAACCGCTGCGTGCCGTGGCCGGTAGGATGCAAATCCGGATTGCCACAGCTTGGGCATTGGCGCGTGATTTTTTCTTCGTGGCCACAGTGATGACAGCGCAAACGGCCTTGGCGTAAATGCACCACCAATCGGCTGCTGCAACGCGAACATGGCGCTATCCAGTTGCAGGCACTGCATAACAGCACGGGCGCATAGCCGCGACGGTTGATGAACAGCAGGCTTTGTTCACCCCGAGTCAAACGCTCGCGCATGGCTTCCACCAATATCGGCGACAGGCCGTCCTGCGTACCACCTTTGGAGACATCAATACAACGGATATTAGGAAGCTTTGCTGTTAAAACCGCACGATCAGCGAGTTTCAGCAGGCCATATTTACCCGTATGCGCGTTATGCCAGGTTTCCAGCGCAGGTGTAGCAGAGCCAAGCACTATCGGCACGTTACGGCGCTTTGCGCGCATCAGCGCCACATCGCGCGCATGGTAGCGCATGCCATCCTGCTGTTTGTAGGAGCCATCGTGTTCTTCATCCACAATCACCATCCGCAATTCAGGCATGGGGGTGAACACTGCCAGCCGCGTGCCGATGACGATACGAGCCTGCCCGGACTGTGCCAGCCGCCAGTTCAGTAAGCGCTCACTCTCGCTGAGATTGCTGTGCAATGACACCATAGGGAATTCAGGCAGACGGCTACGGAAGCGTGCTTCAAGTTGCGGAGTGAGGTTGATCTCCGGCACCAGCACCAGCGCCTGTCCGTCGTTTGCGGCCAGCACGGATTGCAACAGGCGGATATAGACTTCGGTTTTACCGCTGCCGGTAATGCCGTGTAGCAACCAGGGCTTGAAGCCCTGGGTTTCACACATGGCCTGTAATGCCTGTATCTGATCCTGGTTGAGCTCTGGCTCTGTTGCAGATGCCTTGATCGAATTTTTCAGCCTGGCTAATACTTCTGTGGCTTGCACCCAGCCACACTCAGTCAACACCTGCATGGCTTTACGCCAGCCGGAGGAAAGTTCGGCCAAGGCGGCTTCGCTGAGCTCAGCATTCTGCAGCAAGGCCGCAAACAAACGCCACTGTAGCGCCTTGCGCAGGGGGATGGACTCCATGCCAGCGGCCCTGCCAGCATCGGTCAGGGCATAAACATGTTGTTTACGCGAAACGGCAGGTTCCGTCTGCCGCAAACGCGTCGGCAAGGCCGACAGCAAAGCCTGACCGTAAGGATATTGATAGTAATCGGCACAGAAACGCAGCAAAGCAAAGGTCTCTGCATCCAGCGGCGGCTCATTACTGAAGGCCTGCAATATGGATTTGAGCTTGTCTGCAGGGACATCACTATGGTCTGAGACTTCCACCACAATGCCGATCTGCTTGCGGCGGCCAAAGGGCACAACCACGCGCTGTCCAGGCGCGATCTCCAACCCGCCATCGAGATAATCGAACAGGCGGTCCAGCGGAACATCCAGTGCAATTTTAAGGAAGTGCTGCCTAGTCATCCAGTTTGCTCATGAATGCGTTATGAGCGGAGTTGCTCTGTAGGTTAAAATACGTTTTTTTATTCATGCTGTTATTTACGGTCCCGCCTTGAAAGCACATCTTACCGAATTACTCACACAAGCCGCAAAAAGCCTTGCAGCCGAGCCAGCCAGCCTGGATATCCAGCTCGAGCGTCCCAAAACCGCGCAGCATGGCGACTTTGCGACCAACCTGGCGATGACACTGGCCAAACCGCTGCGCCAGAACCCGCGTGCAATTGCCGAAGCCTTGAAAAAGGCGCTGCCTGCCTCGCCCTATATCAGCAAGGTGGAGATTGCCGGTGCCGGGTTCATCAATTTCTTTTTAAGCGCCAAAGCCCAGCAAGCGATTGTTGGCGAGATTCTGAGCCAGCGCGAAGCTTACGGCCACAACAATGCCGGTGACAAGCAAAAAGTGCAGGTGGAGTTCGTCTCCGCCAATCCCACTGGACCGTTGCATGTCGGCCATGGGCGCGGCGCGGCGGTGGGCGACTGCCTGGCGCGCTTGCTGCATGCGACGGGCTGGGACGTCACGCGCGAGTTTTATTATAACGACGCCGGAGTACAGATCGAAAATCTGGTGAAATCGGTGCAGGCGCATTGCAAAGGCATTTTGCCGGAGCATGATGCATGGCCGGAGGATGGCTATCGTGGCGACTACATCGCCGATATCGCCACGGCCTACATGGCTAGGGAAACCATCGCGGCGGACGACCAGAATGTCACCGCGACAGGTGATGCCGAGAATCAAGAGTCAATACGCCGTTTTGCCGTGGCTTACCTGCGCCGCGAACAAGATCTGGACCTGCGTGCGTTTGGTATACGCTTCGATACCTACTCGCTGGAATCCGAGCTCTACGCCACAGGCAAAGTCGAACAGACCGTGGCCAAGCTCATCGCTAGCGGCCATACCTATGAACAGGATGGTGCGCTGTGGCTGCGTACCACGGACTTTGGCGACGACAAAGACCGCGTGATGCGCAAGACCGATGGCGGCTATACCTATTTCGTGCCGGACGTGGCCTACCATCTGGATAAATGGCAGCGCGGCTTCAAGCGCGTCATCAACGAGCAGGGCGCAGATCACCACAGCACCATTATCCGTGTGCGCGCTGGCTTGCAGGCTTTGGACATGGGCATTCCGCCAGGCTGGCCGGATTACGTGCTGCACCAGATGGTGACCGTGATGCGTGGCGGTGAAGAGGTGAAGATTTCGAAACGTGCCGGTAGTTATGTGACTTTGCGCGATTTGATTGAAGAAGTGGGTTGCGATGCCACGCGTTATTTTCTGGCCGCACGACGCGGCGATTCGCAACTGGTGTTCGATATCGATCTGGCGCGGGCACAAACCAACGATAACCCGGTCTACTACATTCAGTATGCCCACGCCCGCATTTGCAGCGTGTTAAACCAGTGGGGCGGAGTTGTTGCCAGCTTGAGTGGCATTGACTTAAGTCCACTGGATACAGCGCATGAAACAGCATTGATGCAGCGCTTGAGCGAATTCCCGGAGACGGTGGAAAATGCCGCACAAGAGCTGGCACCGCATATAATTGCGTATTACCTGAAAGACCTGGCAAGTGATTTGCACAGCTACTACAATGCCCAGCAATTCCTGGTGGCGGACGAAGCCCTTAAACTGGCACGTCTGGCGCTCATCAGTGCGACGCAACAAGTATTGAAAAACGGGCTCAGTCTATTGGGCGTAAGTGCGCCAAATAAAATGTAAGCGAAAATGTAGCACCGAAAAGATGACAAGGAGAAATTGTGAGTCGAGACTATAAACCCGCACCAGCCAGAGGCAATGGTTCTGGCAAAGGCGGCACATTTTTTAGCGGACTGCTGGTCGGACTGCTGTTGGGGGTAGGCATTTCGGTCGGTGTCGCCATGTTCATCAAGGGTGGAGAAAGTCCGTTTGTTGCCAAATCCACCCAGGCAACCGCCACGCCAGGCATTGATAGCACTGCGTTGCCTGCCGCAGATAAGACAGGCAAGGACTCGGCAACGCCATCCAAGCCGCGCTTTGATTTCTACACCATATTGCCGGGTAGCGAGAGTCAGGTCACCGAGCAGGAAATCAAGCAGAAGGAATCACAACCTGAAGCTGCCTCTGCTGGTGAAAACTATTTCCT
>JADGRN010000102.1 GCA_017880825.1 Methylophilaceae bacterium
TTCCTTTGCCTTGGCCGACAACGCGCTGAGTTGCTCTGACAATGGTTTCACGGCAAAGCTGTCGCAACTTGATTGCAAGCGGCCTGTCAGCGAGCCGTCGTCGATCAACCATTGGCGGTAAGCCCCGCTATTAGCCGGCTTGGCCAGCCATGCAGCATCAGCAGGGAGTTTTTTGGGAACGACTTTCACGGCGAAATTATGTCACAGGCTGACTTAAACTTTGACCAACTCTTGCGACTGGCTCAACCAGCGTTGCAAATGTTGCTCTACCGCCTGAGGATTTTCTTGCAACAACTTGTCTGCCAGCCCAGATGCGGCTTTCAGCAGTGCTGCGTCACGCTCCAAGTCGGCAATCTTGAGCATGGGTACCCCGCTTTGGCGGATACCGAGGAATTCGCCCGGCCCGCGCAAAGCCAAGTCGGCCTTGGCAACCTCAAAACCGTCATTGCTTTCGTAAATGATCTTGAGCCTGGCTCGTGCCGATTTAGACAGCGGATTTTGATACAGCAAAATACAGGCGCTTTTCTCTGAGCCGCGCCCGACACGGCCACGTAACTGGTGTAGCTGAGACAGCCCCATGCGTTCCGCATGTTCAATCACCATCAGGCTGGCATTCGGCACATCGACGCCCACCTCAATCACGGTCGTTGCCACCAGCAATTGCACTTCTCCCGCAGTAAAGGCAGCCATCACCGCCTGTTTTTCCTTGGGTTTCATGCGGCCGTGTAGCAGCCCCACACGCAGTTCGGGAAAAGATGCCAATAACAAGGCATATGTATCCAGTGCGGTTTGCAGTTGCAAAGCCTCGGACTCCTCTATCAGCGGGCACACCCAGTAAGCCTGACGGCCTTGCTGGCAGGATACTCTTACCCTGATGAGCACCTCGTCGCGGCGCGCATCCGATACCAGTTTGGTGGCGACCGGGCTACGGCCGGGCGGTAATTCGTCGATCACCGACACGTCCAGATCAGCGTAGTAACTCATGGAAAGCGTGCGTGGAATCGGCGTCGCGCTCATCATTAGCTGGTGTGGCTGTGTGCCCTTTTGTCGCAAAGCCAGCCGCTGATGCACGCCAAAGCGATGCTGCTCATCAACGATAGCGAGTCCCAGTTTGGCAAATTGCACCTGCTCCTGAAACAGCGCGTGCGTACCCACGACCAGTTTGGCTGCACCGCTGGCAACCTGCTCTAGCGAGGCTATACGTTCTTTCTTGCCCTGACTGCCGGAAAGCCAAGCGATTTCTATGCCGAGCGGCGCGAGCCAGCCCTGCATTTTTCGATAGTGCTGTTCGGCCAGAATCTCCGTGGGCGCCATGATGGCCGCCTGCCAACCATTCTCCAGGGCTTGCAAGGCTGCCAGCGTCGCGACGATGGTCTTGCCGCTACCGACATCGCCTTGTAGCAAGCGCTGCATGGGGTGCGCTTGCGCCAGATCGCGGCTGATTTCAGCGACAACTCTGATTTGGGCGGCGGTCAAGGCAAAAGGCAAGCTTTGCAACAATGCCGGCACCAACTGCTTTGAGACTTTGAATGCCGCTGCCCCCAAGCTGCGGCGACGCGCGTAATGGCGCCGCATGGAAAGCTGCTGTGCCAGCAATTCGTCGAAGGCCAGCCGTCGCCAGGCCGCCGAATCGCGATCCTGCAGGGACTGTAAATTGGTTTCCGGTGACGGATGGTGCAGGGCCAGCAGACTGTCGGCAAAACTCGGCAGGCCCAGCTTTTCATAGATGGCGGCTGGCAGGATTTCAGCCAGTGCATTTTGCTGCAAAGCCCAGGCGATACATTTACGCAGGGTGGCTTGCGACAACCCGGCTGTCGTAGGATAGAACGGTGTCAGGGTCTCCACCACCGGCTCCTGCGCACGCACCGCCCGATATTGCGGATGCACCATCTCCCAGCCGAAAAAACCGCCACGCACTTCGCCAAACACGCGCAATCGGCTGCCGACTTTGAGCGCAGCTATCTGGCTCGGGTAAAAATGCAGAAACCGCAGGCTGAGTTGACCGCTGGCGTCCTCCAGCCTGCAAATCAGCGCCTTGCGCGGCCGATACTGCACTTCGGCATGGACGATTTCGCCTTCGACTTGCACCTGATCGCCGCTACGCAAATCATGAATCGGTGTGATACGGGTTTCGTCGATGTAGCGTAGCGGCAAGTGCAGCAGCAGACTTTGCACATCGAAGATGCCCAGCTTCTGCAAGCGAGCGAGAACGGGCTTGGTGATACCCCTGTGTTCAGCCAGTGTGATCAAGATTTTTTAGCCCGATGATCGCGCAGAATCTGCGCTCCTACCCAAATCAGTTCGTAGGAGGCCAGATTCTGGCCGATACTATTGAAGCACCATCACGCCGTCGGCTTCCACCAGCGCGCCTCTGGGTAGGGAAGCCACACCCACCGCGGCACGCGCCGGGTAAGGCTGTTTGAAGTACTCGCTCATAATCGTATTCACCAGCGCGAAGTGCGATAAATCCGTGAGAAAGACATTGAGCTTGACCACCTCAGCCAGCGAGCCGCCCGCTGCCTGCGCTACCGCGGCCAGGTTGTTGAAAACACGATGTACCTGGTTTTCGATACCTTCCACCAACTGCATGCTGACTGGATCCAGGCCGATCTGGCCGGATAAATAGACCGTCTCATTCACTTTGACCGCCTGCGAATAGGTGCCGATGGCCTGGGGTGCGCCATCGCTATGGATGATATGCTTTGCCATGTGTTTTCCCTGAATAACCGAATTAAACCTTGCTAACTATTGAGCCCGCTGTTCTGAACCCGAGCCTTTGACGCGATTGATTCTGACCACATCGGGAATCTTGCGCAGGCCACGCATCAGGGCTGCCAGATGCACGCGGTTTTCCACCTGCACGGTGAAGTGCATATTGGTGTAAACGCTGTCGTCCGACTCTTCCATGCTGACATTATCGATATTGGAACCGGCATCGGCAATCGCCGCTGCAATCTTGGCCAGCATGCCGGGCTGATTGGCGGCAGCCAGCTTGAGATTGACCTTGAACAGGCGCTTGGTTTCAGGATCCCATTCCACATCCAGCCATTTGTCCGGATCAAGACGGAATTTACGGATGGCCGGGCAATCGTGGGTATGAATCACCAGCCCCTTGTCCTTGTTGATGAAGCCGAGAATCGGATCGCCCGGGATTGGTCGGCAACATTGCGCAAACTGCACCGCCATACCCTCGGTGCCACGAATGGTAATCCTGTCGAGCACTTTGCCGGTCAGCTTGGCGCCACGTTCAGTTGTACCTCCTGCCATCGCCAGCAACTGGTGCGCCACCATGACGTTGAGCCGTTTGCCGAGGCCGATATCGGTGAGAATTTCTTCTTTGCTGTTGACCCCGTAATCACGCATCAGTTTCTGCCAGTGCGATTCATCTATCGCTGCCGGATCGGCATGCAGGGCGCGCAGCGCCTGATTCAGCAGGCGCCCGCCCAGATGCGCCGATTCTGTTGACTGCATGGATTTGAGGAAATGCCGGATGTGCGCGCGCGCCTTGCCGGACACCACATAATTGAGCCATGCCGGATTGGGTTTGGCATGCACTGCGGTGATAATTTCCACGTGGTCGCCGTTGTGCAGTTCGGTTCTCAGTGGCGCCAGTTCGTGATTGATCTTGACCGCTACGCAGCGATTACCGATAGCGGTATGCACGGCGTAGGCAAAATCCACCCCGGTCGCACCCTTGGACAGCGCCATGATTTTGCCTTTGGGCGTGAATACATAGACCTCATCCGGGAATAAATCCACCTTGAAATGTTCCAGGAACTCCAGCGAATCACTGCTCTCACTCTGGATATCAAGCAAACGCTGCAGCCATTGATGGGTCTGCTGCTGCAAGGCGGTCAAGTGAGCGTCCGTGATCTTGTAGAGCCAGTGCGAGGCCACACCTGCTTCGGCAATGTTGTGCATCTCACGGCTGCGCAACTGCACTTCGATCGGCGTACCGAACGGGCCGAACAACGTGGTGTGCAGCGACTGGTAGCCATTGGCTTTGGGGATGGCGATGTAATCTTTGAACTTACCCGGAATCGGCTTGTAAAGGCCATGCAGAGTGCCTAGCGCCAGATAGCAGGTGGGCAGGTCTTTGACGATGATGCGAAAGCCGTAAATATCGTAAATTTGTGAAAAACTACCCGCTTTGCCGGATATTTTTTTATAGATGCTGTAAAGATGTTTTTCACGCCCGGTGACGTCTGCTTCAATATGTGCATCCTGCAGGCGTTGCTTGATGGCCTCGAGAATTTTTCCCACGACCTCCTTGCGATTGCCGCGTGCCGCCTTGACGGCTTTTGCCAGCACCCGATAGCGCATGGGGTACAGATGCTTAAAGCTGAGGTCTTCCAGCTCCTGGAAGATAGCATTCAGTCCCAGCCGATTGGCGATGGGCGCATAAATTTCCAGTGTTTCGCGTGCAATACGACGGCGTTTTTCCGGCGCCATCACTTCCAGTGTGTTCATATTATGCAGGCGATCGGCCAGCTTGACCAGAATCACCCGCACATCCTGCGACATCGCCAATAACATCTTGCGGAAATTTTCCGCCTGTGCTTGCGTCGCGCTCTGAAATTCGATTCTATCGAGCTTGGACAAGCCATCCACCAGCTCGGCCACTTGCTTGCCGAATAGCTTGCTGATCTGCTGCTTGGTGGTACCGGTATCCTCGACCACATCATGCAGCAAAGCTGCAACCAGTGTAGGCGTGTCAAGGTGCAGCTCGGCCAGAATGCCGGCCACGGCAACCGGATGGGAAATATAGGGTTCGCCGCTTTTGCGCATTTGTCCCTCATGCGCAGCAGCACTGAAGCGATAAGCCGCCCACACCTGCTCAATGTCTTCGGGTTTGAGGTATTGCTTGAGACGCAGGCTAAGCTGCGAATCCTCGCTGTCGGCTGGCAGCAAGGGAGGTGACGATGGTTTTACAGACTCCGTCGGGCGCTTTGTGGCGGCCTTGGACATAACATCACCGAGAGCAAAGCTTACGCCTGGCCGCGGTTTAGAATCTCCAGGCCCACCTTGCCGGCCGCGATTTCACGCAGAGCAAGCACCGTGGGCTTGTCTTTTTGGCCATGCGTGCTGACCAACGGTTCGGCGCCATTAGCCAGCTGGCGCGCGCGATAAGCCGCGACCAAAGTTAATTGAAAACGGTTGGGGATCTTATCCAGACAATCATCTACAGTGATACGTGCCATTTGCCAGTTCTCCAGAGTAAATACAGATTACATCAATTTTTGCAGCAGTTCCTGATGCCGCCAAAGTTGCTTGTCACGGCGCAGACGCTGAGTGCGAATGACGGCAAGTAAATCTTCCACCGCCACCTCAAATAGGTCATTGATTATAACATAGTCAAATTCGGCGACGTGGCTCATCTCCTCACGCGCCGCCGCTAGCCGCCGCGCGATGACTTGTGCACTGTCCTGCCCACGCTGGTGCAGACGGCGGTCCAGCGCCTTGATGGAGGGCGGCAGTATGAAAATGCCGATGGCTTGCGGATAGAGGCTGCGTACCTGCGCCGCGCCCTGCCAGTCAATTTCCAGCAGCAAATCATCTCCGGCCTGCAAGGTAGTATCCACGCAGGTTTGCGCGGTGCCGTAATGTGCACCATGGACTTCCGCACTTTCCAGAAACTCACCGTCGCGCAACATATGCAAAAAGCGCGCTTCATCGACAAAGTGATAATCCACGCCATCCACCTCACCCGGCCGCGGCGATCGGGTAGTGTAAGAAACGGACCGCTTGAGTTGCGTGTCTGCGGCCAGCAACGCCCGCACCAAGCTGGTTTTACCAGCGCCGGAGGCCGCCGTAATGATAAAAAGATTACCCGCAATAGTCATGATTTAATTTACTCTAAACCCATGCAAAACACCCGAACGATGGCAAAAGGGGGTTGCATGACATTACTCGATATTCTGGATTTGTTCGCGCATCTGCTCGATCA
>JADGRN010000103.1 GCA_017880825.1 Methylophilaceae bacterium
GCGCATGGTATGAGAGCCCATGATGAAAGAAAATTTATGAATATCCTATTCCTGTGTACCGGCACCTCCTGCCGTTCGATTCTGGCCGAGGCAACCTTTAATGCGCTGGCACCGGCCAGTATGCACGCCATGAGCGCGGGCAGCCAGCCCGCGGGCTACGTGCATCCGCGTTCGCTGGCTTTGCTCAAGCGTAAGGGTATTTCTGTCATAGAGGCTCACAGCAAATCCTGGAATGACTTGCCGGCAACCCCGGATGTGGTGATTACCGTGTGTGCCAACGCCGCGGGCGAGGCCTGCCCGGCGTATCTGGGCAATGTCATTCGTGGGCATTGGGGCATGGATGATCCGGCCAAGGCAACCGGATCGAATGTCGAGATAGATGCGGCGTTTGAGCAGGCTTATCGCATTCTGCGCAGACGTATTGAGGCGTTTCTGGCACTGCCCTTATCTGAACTCATGCTGGATAAATCTGCACTCGCCAACGAGCTTGCCCGCATCGGCAAGCTCTAGCCAGATTTATTTAGCTAGCTTATTTACTCAGCTTATAAACCAGCAAGTTATCGCCCAGCTTGTAACCAAATATCGGGTTGCCTCCGGCAGCAACCGCCACGTACTGCTCACCATCAACTTCGTAGGTGATCGGCGGCGCGTTGACCCCGGCATCGGTTTTGGTTTGCCATAGCAAAGCACCGTTGGATGTATCGTAGGCATTGAAATTGCCGTTGCCTTCACCCATGAACAGCAAACCGCCAGCGGTCGCTAGAACGCCGCCAACCAATGGCTGATCGGTCTTGTTCTGCCAGCGGATTTTGCCATTGGTTAAATCAATCGAAGTCAGCGTGCCCCAGCGCGCTTCTTCGGTGGGTTCTGATGCAGCATAACGAATAGCTGGCTTGCCATTTTTGGCTGGTGTTTCATGCAAGGTGTATTTAATGGGGGCGTGGATACCCGCAATAAACACTTGCTGGCTGGATTCATCCACTGCGGTGGGTGACCAGTTGGCGCCACCCAGTATGCCGGGGAATATGCGCGTGCCTTCCGGTGTGGCTTTGGCAAACAGGTTGGATTGCGGCACAAAAGCTTCGGACTTCAGCAGCAATTCACCTGTGCTGCGGTCATGCACATAAAACCAGCCGGTCTTGCCTGCCTCGCCTACTACCGGGATATCCTTGCCATTGCGGCGGAGATTGAATAACACAGGCGGGCTGGCCAAGTCATAGCCCCACAGATCATGCGGTACCTGTTGATAATGCCAGCGCAGTTTGCCGGTATCCGCATCCAGCGCGACCAGCGATACGGTGTAAAGGTTGTCGCCCGGGCGTGAAATATCGTTCATCTGCGGCGATGGGTTGCCAGTGCCGAAATACAGCAAACCGAGCTTGGGATCGATGGCTGGCGTGCTCCAGGCCGAGCCGCCGCCAAAGCGACCTGCGTCCGGATATTGAGCAACGCTGGCTTTTTCCATGGCGATGTCACGATTGAGTGGCACACCGTCAGCGGTGGTCGGGGTGAAATTCCCTTCCCAGCCTTGGTCAGGAATGGTGTCGAATTGCCATACACGTTTGCCTGATTGCACATCAAATGCGGCAAGGAATCCCGGACGACCATAGCGCCCGGTGACGCCGATCACCGCACCCAATGGGGCATCCTCACGCGGCGCGTCAATATGCAGGCCATAACCCACACCGGTAATGCCAATAATCACTTTGCCGTGATACACCACCGGCGCCATGTTGATGCCAACGCCAGTACCGCCGGTGACTTTCTTCTTGCTGTTAGGGTCTGCGCTGTCCAGTGAATCCTGACCTTCTCGAGCAATGCCGATATCAACTGCATCGATATCCCACTCAACCTTACCAGTTTTGGTATTGAGAGCAATAAGACGCGCATCAACCGTGCCGATAAATACTTTGCCGTAACCTACTGCTACGCCACGGTTAGCTGGGCCGCAGCACAAAACCCAGTCCTTGCGAGGGTGATGATCATAACGCCATAGCTGCTTGCCGGTCTTGGCATCCAGCGCGACAACATGGTTGTATGGCAAAGACAGGTACATGATGCCGTCAACCACGATAGGCGTAGCCTGGAAGCTCGCACTAACGCCGCTCTTGTAATGCCAGGCAGTCGTCAGATTTTTGACGTTGCTGCGATTGATCTGGTTTGCGGGTGAATAGCGCTGGCTGGAATAATCCCGCCCATAACTGGGCCAGTCACCTGAATGCGGCTGAATAATAGCTGCCGTCGTCGCATCTTGCTTTGCCGGCGCATTGGCACAGCCAGCCATGCCGATTGCTAGTATCACAAATAGAAAATTCTTGAATTTTTTCATCATTAGTTTTCACATTAAAATTTAGCCAATACCATAAGCATACAGACTAGTATATGAATATGGCTAGCCCTTACCTGTGCTATTGCGAAGGCGGCTTTGAGGAGCGTGCTTTTGGTGACGTACACCTGCCGCTGGTCAAACCCAATAATCGGCGTGCGCCGATGCTACCGCAGTTGGAGTCGTAACCAACGCGCCATTAATAGCGCAAATACGCTGCATAACAGCTGCAGGCTGCCGTTGCAGCAATCCCTGCTCAAACGCCACAGGTGTCAGGGCTGGCACAAAGACCTCGAGCAACTCATTTGGCTTCAACAAAAAGTTCGGGTTTTGCGGGCGTCCGTAGGTTTCGTGCCCAAGCATAAAGGTTTCGTAAATCAATACGCCTTGCGGCGCCAGACCGCTGGCCAAAAGCGGCAGCAAGGGCCGATGCAGATAACGGCAAACCACGATGGCATCAAATTGTTGGGCACCGTAAGGCCAGGGCGCATTTTCCAGATCGGCCACTTTAGTTGTGATATTCGCCAATCCATGCATGGATTGCAGCGCCGTCGCGTCACGGTCCAGCGCCTCCACCATATAACCCTGCGCTGCCAGCCAGCGTGCATTTCTGCCTGCGCCGCAAGCCAGGTCAAGCACCTTGCCATTTGGTTTAATCAGCGGCGCAAACTTGCACATCCAGGCTGAAGGCTGACCTGAATCGACGCTGGTTTTGTGTTTATTCATGACTGGCAAAAATATGAATGTCTTCAGCACGCAGCACAACTGAAGTGCATTGCCCGGCGGCCAGATTCAGCTCAGTGGCCAACCGTAGCGGAATATTGGCCAGTAACGGCGCGCTGACGCTGTCAATCTTCATGCTCAGGCGCACTTCGTCACCCAAAGTCAGCAACCTGCTCACCATCACCTCCAGCCGATTGCGGCTATTTACCGATTCGGCACGGGAAATGGCACGGAAACGCACGCCATTATCGGGAATCACCCAGCGTACGCTTGTGCCTGGCCTTAGCTCCGGCCGATAGGGGCTATCCAGCACATGGGCGCCAAATCGTAATCTGGTAGATGACTGCTCAGCGTCATGTTCGATAATTTCGCCATCGAACAGATTGCGCATACCAACAAGCTGTGCGGCAGCCTCATTGCAAGGGTGTGCCATGATGTCACGCGGCACACCACTTTGTAACGTATGCCCGTGGTTGATTAGTGTCATGCGGTCAGCCAGCAGCAGCGCTTCGTTTAGATCATGCGTCACCATAATGATGGGAATATGCAGATGGTGTTTAAGTTCGGCCAGTTCGCTATAGAGTTTTTCGCGCGTGCTGCTATCCACTGCCGAAAATGGCTCATCAAGCAACAATATCGAGGGGTCACCCGCCAGTGCCCGCGCTACCGCTACGCGTTGCTGCTGGCCGCCCGAAAGCTCGGAGGGTTTGCGCTGCTGCAGGCCATCCAGATGCATGCGTGCCAGCCACTCGCGAGCACGTTTGAGTTGTTCGCTGTTTGCCAGGTGATGTAATCCTGCTTTCGCGTTTTCCAGCGCACTCATGTGCGGGAACAAGCCATAGTGTTGCGGCACATAGCCTGTGCGGCGCTGCTGTGGCGTCATGTGATTGTTATTATCAAACCAGACCTGTCCGCCACAACTTATATGCCCGGATTGCGGCCGGCTCAAGCCGGCAATCATACGCAGCAACGTGGATTTTCCGCTACCCGATGGCCCGACCAATGCCAGTAGGTGTCCTGCGGCGCACTCCAGATCGGCAAACAGTGGGATCGGGCTGGTTTGCTGAATTTGCAGGCGCAAGTCAGATTTCAGGGTAGCGATGCCTTCTTCCAAAATGCCCTGACAGACCGTTGGCCAACGCCAGTATGCTGATCGAAAATACCAACAATATCAGCGACATTTGTCCTGCCGCGTCAAAATCCAGAGCCTGTACCCTATCGTAGATGCTGATGGCGATAGTCCTGGTCTCACCGGGCAAGCTGCCGCCAACCATCAACACCACACCGAATTCGCCTAATGTGTGGGCGAAACTTAATACCATTGCCGTCAGCACGCCAGGCCAGGCCAGCGGTAATTCAACAGTGAGTAACGCACGCCAGGACGACATGCCGCAACACGCTGCGGCATCACGTATATCTTGTGGTATGGCTTCAAAGGCGCGTTGCATGGGCTGCACAGCGAACGGGATATTGACGATGAGCGAAGCGATCAGCAATCCGGAAAAATGAAACACCAGCGGCTGACCGGTCCAGTGCATGATCCAGTGCCCCACCGGCGACTGCGTCCCCAATACAACCAGCAGGTAATAGCCCACCACCGTCGGCGGCAACACCAGTGGTACTGCCAATAAGGCCTCAAGCAATGGTTTGCCGGAGAACTGGCGGTAAGCCAGCCAGCGTGCGCCAAACAATGCCGCCGAGATCAGCAGCAGTATGGTCATAAACCCCAGCTGCAAGGAAAGCCAAAGTGCTGTCCAATCCATCAATCAGCCCAATCCATTACTCAGACTCACCCGGCAAGCTAAATCCATAACGGCGCAATACGGCACGTGCTGCAGGCTGTTGCAGATAGGCATAGAAAGCCTGTGCTGTCGCGTCCGTGCCCTTGAGCAACACCATGCGCTGCTTGAGTGGCGTGTGCCATTCAGCCGGAATCACCGCAAAGCGACCAAGCTTTGCCATTTGCGGCGATTTGGCCAACGATAACGCCACAATACCGCCTTCAGCCGAGCCACTAATGGCAAACTGCGCGGCTTGCGAGACATTTTCGCCAAAGATCAGCTTGGGCTGGATATCCTGCCACAACCCGGCATGTTCCAAGGCTTCCTGGGCACGCTGGCCATAAGGCGCATGTTCCGGGTTGGCTATCACGAAACGCTGTAACTTACCTTGTTGCATCAAGACGGCCAGGCCTTTCAGCTCGCCATCCAGCATCAAGGGCGATGAAACAGGTACCAACAATGCAATTCGCCCTACTGCATAAACTACACCTTGGTCGAGGGTATAGCCATCTGCATGCAGCTTGAGCACATAATCCTCATCAGCCGAGAGAAGCATCTGAAAAGGCGCGCCGTGACGGATTTGCGTGGCAAAGGTGCCAGAAGAGCCAAAGGTCAGCGTCAGTGTTTGTCCGGATTGTTTTTCAAAAGATAAGGCAACCTCTTCCAGCGCGAACTTGAGGTCTGACGCTGCTGCAATATTGGTCGTTGCCGCAAATGCTGAAATAGACACTGAGCCAGACAGCAAGCAGAGCAGAAGCGTAAAGATATTGAGTTGGATTTCTATTCTTTTGAACATACGCGGTATAGTAAAGCAATCAAGCGAATAGTGGCATCCAACTCACCAACCCTATGAACAACTCTCAAGCCAGCCTCGACTGGCAGGACGGACAGCCTTTTTCAGTCACCTATGGTGACGTTTATTTCTCGCGGGATAGTGGCTTGGCCGAGACGCAATATGTGTTCCTTGCGCAAAACCATTTGCAGCAGCGTTGGCAGGGACTACAGGCTGACCAATTCACCATTGCTGAAACCG
>JADGRN010000104.1 GCA_017880825.1 Methylophilaceae bacterium
GAAGCCCGGTATGGCATCCTGCTTAACGCCAAATTGTGGCACCCACCAAGAGCGGATTACATCGTCGGCAGTCATCAGCAATCTGACCTTCTTGCCGGTAGGCACGACCATCGCATTATCGACTTCCAGCAGGTAATTCGCGGTTTTTTCAGCCTTGTTGTCAATCTGGTCTTGAGGTGTTGCCATGTTGCTGATAAAACGCACGCCTTCACCCATGTATTCGTATTCCCATTTCCACTGATGACCCGTGACCTTGATACTCATGTCTGAGTCACTGACGTCTTTCATGGTGAAAATGGTTTTCGTCGCCGGATAAGCCATGCCAATCAGAATCAAGGCCGGAATGACGGTCCAGACCACTTCCAGAACCTTGTGCTCATGAAATTGAGCCGCCTGGTGCCCTACCGACTTGCGGTGTTTGTACAAGGAGTAAAACATGAAACCAAACACCACGACGAAGATGGCCAGACATACCAGCAAAACCAGCGTATGCAGGTCGTAAATTTCGTGTGCTACCCGGGTAACCGGTGCTTGCAAATTGAGTGCGTATTCTGCTCGGGCACTATAGGTGAAGAACGACAGTAATGCTGTAAAGAGAGAGAGAATGATTCTCTTATTCATGACTAAGCCCATCCTAATGTGAATAGTTTGGCATTCACCAACAGTGGCACCAGCCATGCTTTGAGCACGGACAAGACAGAAGCGCTGCTGGCGACGACTAGCGAGGTAATTGAAATGACCGACGCAGATTCGCCAGTCGCTTGAGAATAGTTGGGCTTGTTGCTGATTGATGTACTACAAACGCTCATTGTGCCTCCCCCTTAATCATTCCTCACTTTGAGATTTACGGTGTGGTGCCGAAAATTTTCTGCCGCACTACATTTTTATTACGGCATTCGTGACTAAAAAAACTGCGACAGTCTGTCGCAGTCCCTGAAACTTAGCATAAAGGAATCGGGAAAACAAGTTAGCCATTTATCATTTTGCTGTCATTTAGCGTTTTGTCACTAAGCTAAAGATACGAAGTCCTGAATATGGCGAAAACGGCTCCGCTATAATGTCCACAGTAATGGACGCGATCGTTCATGAGGGTTGGTGCCGGGAGGGGGAATCGAACCCCCATGAAGTTGCCCTCGCTGGATTTTGAGTCCAGTGCGTCTACCAATTCCGCCATCCCGGCATAAAGAGTCGGCATTATATCCAATAACATCCGGAGTTTCATGCATATCAGCGATTTCGATTTTGACTTACCGGCCGAGTTGATCGCCCAGTTCCCGACCGAACAACGCAACGCCAGTCGTTTGTTGCGACTGGATGGAGCCAGCGGTGCGCTACAGGATAGCTGGTTTCGCCAGCTGCCGGATTTTCTGCAAGCCGGCGACCTGCTGGTATTCAATGATACGCGCGTGATTAAGGCGCGCTTTACCGGCCAAAAGCCCAGCGGCGGCAAACTGGAAGTTCTGGTAGAAAGAGTACTGGATACGCATCAGGTACTGGCGCATATCCGTGCTTCGCATGCGCCCAAGCCCGCTAGCCGCATCATTTTGGCCGATGCTTTTGAAGCTGAAGTAGTCGAACGTCGGGAAGGTTTATTCCTGCTGAGATTTATCAGCGAAACGCCCGTGCTGGATTTACTCGAGCGTCACGGCACCCTGCCATTGCCACCTTATATTACCCATGCTGCGGATGCCGCTGATGAGCAACGCTATCAGACCGTCTATGCACGCGCGTCGGGCGCTGTGGCGGCGCCCACCGCCGGCTTGCACTTCGACGCCGCCATGCTCGAGCTGCTACGGCAGGGCGGCGTGGGCATTGCCTACGTCACGCTGCATGTTGGCGCCGGTACTTTTCAGCCAGTTCGTGTAGACAAGATTGCCGAGCACAAGATGCATAGCGAGTTGTATTCAGTGCCGGAAGAAACTGTACGACTGATCCAGCAAACCCGGCAAAAAGCGGGCAAGATTACTGCCGTGGGTACTACCGCGTTGCGGGCATTGGAAAGCGCTGCCAGAAAGCGAAAAGTTGAGGCTGGCAGTGGAGAGACCGCTATATTTATTACGCCGGGCTATCGCTTCCAGGTGGTGGAGCGCTTGCTCACCAATTTCCACTTACCGAAAAGCACCCTACTGATGCTGGTTTCAGCCTTTGCTGGGCCGGACCATATCCGGATGGCCTACCAACATGCCATTGAGCAGCGTTACCGTTTTTTCAGCTATGGTGACGCCATGCTGATTGAGCGCAAGCAACAAGACTAGGCCAGCCGCTTTAGCAGGAATTCCGTCACCTGCTCAATTCCACTGGGGGCAACGGGAACAGGCTTGGGCAATGCAAGAAATTTCTGTAGTTCTGATGCAAAATCTCCGGTCTGCATTTGCTGCATATCAAGCTTCAGGCAGTGCCCATGTTGTTGTAGCCATGCAACCAGATCGCCCTGCTCCGGCCAGCCATCACGCTCCACATAAATCATTGGAATACCGTTGCAAGCCGCTTCGGCAAAAACGCCATAGCCCGGTTTGGATAAAATCGCATCGCAACTGGCAAGCACATCTGTGAAGTCCATAGCCAGCGATTCTATGGTTGAGATATCCGGATGCCGCACCTGCCAATCAGCTTGAACAAGCCAACGAATGCCCGGCATCTGCGGCCAATTGTCCATGGGCAAACGCGTGGCAATGCCGCCCATGCTCACCAGCACCAGCTTTTCTTTATTTTTCAGATTGAGCAGTTCATTGATCTGCTGACGACGGTTCATGCCAACACCAGCCACCGGCCCCATGGGCAAAAGATTGTTTAACCACGACATCGGCATCCCCGGCGTCAGGCGCAAAAATGCGTCCGCACCTGCATAGGCCTGCTCAATTTGCTGCTGAATAAGTTCAGCTCCCGGAAACGTGCTGCAGTAATGGCGAAATATATCCGCCCAGTTCAACGAGCACATGGCAATCGATGGAATGCCAAGGCGCGCGCTAGCGGCCAGTGGCAAATAGGCTACATCACTCAACACTAAATCTGGTGCCAACAGCGCAAGCGCTTCGGCCTCTTGCGTTATCCGCACATTCCAGTCAGCATGGAACTCGCTATAGGCCTTGAAACTTTCCTCTACTTTGACTTCCATAGCCGAGGCCATGCACATGCCAAAATCGCTTGCTTGTTCGATATATTGGAACTCTCCGGCGATTCGATTCCTCAAATGGCTGACAGGCACAGTTGTCCGCAGGCTGATGCGTAAATGCGGCAGCTTGGCACGCAGTAAATTCAGTATAGGCGCAACCTGCGCTACATGGCCGTAGCCGTGTGCCGAGATGCATACCAGAAGGTGGGGCGCTGTTTTCAAGTCTGAGGGGATTACGTTATCGGGGTTTACATCATTCAGCCATGCCCTACAATGTGCCGTCTTGATTTATCCAGTATCACTATTTATCGAGCATTACAAAGGAACCAGCACCATTATGCGATTCGTAAAAACCTTGTTAGCTTCATCCTGCCTTTGTCTCGCCAGTGTGGCACAAGCCCAGGTACTGCCTGAAGCCACCATCGGCATCAAGATTCCCCTGGCTGCCAAGCCCACTACGCGGCCCATGACGGTAGCCTACGTGCCATATTATAGCCGCTACTACATAGCCGATGGCGGCCTCGCACCGGTGCCCGGTGATTTCGATATCCCCGTTTCCAAATCTCGCGTTCATGCTTATGGCAGCCAAGGGGAATATATCCAGTCAGCCAAGCCCGGCCTGGATAATCGCTCAATCTACTTCAATCCCAATACACGCCACCTGGAATCTGTTACCTACAACATTTCTGCCGGCGCAGGGTTTGCGCCGAATACCGGGATTTACACTATTGATCTGAATGACCAAGGGGATCTGCAGGACAGTGCCAGCGAAGCCTCCGGTGTTAACCCGGCCTTCGGTGACGCTTCCACCATGCCGACTTTCGACCCGGAGAGCAATCGCTACTATGCCAAGCAGGAACGCAGCAATCTGGTATGGATTATTGATCCGGGCAAGCGCGAAAAAGTCGGGGAAATTGCGCTGGATTTAAAAGCCGCAGACGTGCAATCCGACGACGTCAGTGATCATTTTATCGCTTACACCGGCATCGCCGGCGAAGAACTCGCGCTGCTGGATGTCGACCACAAAGGTGTGCTGATCTTTGATCTGAAAGGCAAGTTCATCGGCAAAAGTACGCTACCGCCAACCATGAAACTACACGCGCAAAATCATTTCACGGGTTTAGGCTATGCTAACGGCATGTTTTTTGTGTTTCACGAGTCAGAAGGTGAATTCGGGACTTATTACGGCTTTAAAATTTCCGATCTGGCGAAATAATGAACCAAAAAAAACCGCCCGAAGACGGTTTTTTTCAAATAACAAAGCAGATCAAATAAGTTATTTGCTCAGCATTCCTGAAAGCTTGCCCGAGAGCATGCCAAACACGGCGCCTATCACAATTGACAATGCCACAATCAACACCGGATTTGTCATGTTCATTGCAGTCACAGCCATATTTTTGCTTTCAAGGGCATAACCCGCAGTGGCTGCATAACCATATACGTTTGCCGGCACGACAGACAGCAAATTGAAACCCGCGACAATCACCAGGAAGAAAACCGTTACAGCAATATAGACAGCTGGGCCAGTTGCGCCTGGCAAACCTATAGGATTGAGTCCGACAAGGAATAAAGCGATGCCAGCAAGCACTGCGCCATAAATCATGCCTGCGATGGTTTTTTGCAATGCGGCGTTATCACCACCGGTGTGAAAGTAACATCCCCAGGCAATAAAACCGGCCCAGACCAAAACCATCCCTGCGAGCGGCCCAAGTGCAAGATAAGCCCATATACCACCGAGCAAAGCAATACTGATAGACAGTGCGACTAATTTAGACATACATTCCTCCCTCTTAAGATTGATGGAACGACAGCAGTCAGATGAGTAAAGCTGGGGCTTAGTGCCCACTTGATTTTCATCAAGCCTGCCGAGGGAAATAGTAGTACGGTTTTATTTAGAAAGGTAAATTATTTGCACCCGTATTGTGCAAGCGAGATGCTGGATTAAAGGCTGGGCGCGCGATAACTCCAGCTCTTGCGCCAGGCACCGACCACCATATAGGGATATTCCGGCTGTCCCAGGCTACCGTTATAACGACCTAATGCGCGGTACAAATCGCCTTTTTCCATATCCAGATAATGCCGCAGGATGGTGCAACCGTAGCGCAAGTTAAGACGCAGATGAAACAGGTCCTGATCCGGGTTCCCTATCTGCTGCACCCAGAACGGCATGACCTGCATGAAGCCGCGCGCACCGACCGCTGATACCGCATACTTCTTGAAGCCACTTTCCACCTGTATCAGCCCCAGCACCAGCTGTGGGTCCAGCCCAGCGCGACTGGCTTCGTAATTCACCGTACGCAAAAAATCTATGCGCAATTGCTTGTCCGGCATTTTTTGTTCCAAACGCCGCGACATGTCACTTAACCAGACCAGGCTTTCAGCACCGCTGGCAAACACCAATCTGGGAGCCGCGTCATCGCTGATGGATTTCTGCATCAGCGCCCTGACGCTATTGGATAGCTGCTCTTCCTTCTGCGCGCCCGCCCATGCGGCCGATGCACAAACCAGCAGCAGACAGGCAATCAGCTTGCGCATAAAGCCTCTTTTATAAAATCCACAATCTCATTCAATGCAACACTCCGCGCTATGCTCTCGGTGCGCCCCTGATATTCAACCTGTAATTCCTTCAGCCCGCGTTCTCCAATGACTATACGATGCGGAATACCTATCAGCTCCAGATCGGCAAACATGACACCTGGCCGCTCACCGCGGTCATCTAACAATACGTCAATGCCAGCGTCGAGAAGTTC
>JADGRN010000016.1 GCA_017880825.1 Methylophilaceae bacterium
GGTGAAGCGTCTCGCCTTTTGCCTTGGCTTGTCCGATCAGCTTTGACGAGCTGTTGCGCTTCGATTGCAGCTCCTGCGTGCGCACCTGAACTTCCTTGCGCTCCTGCTCCAACGCGCTAAATGTTGCACTATCGAACTGAAAGCCGCGTGTAGCAAGCCTGGCTACTGTGTTATCGAGATCGTTTCTTAATTGCTGAATATCTAACATTTAATTTCCTGTGATTATTTCTTTTTAACTTTTTTATCGAGTTCTTTAAGGTGGGCTAGCTTTTCGCTAATTTTACCTTCCAGGCCGCGCGGTGTGGGAACATAAAACTGCACCGCGGGCATATCTTCCGGTAAATAATTCTCACCTGCGGCATAGGCCTCAGCCTCATTATGTGCGTAGCGATATTCCTTGCCATAATCCAAGGCTTTCATCAGTTTGGTAGGCGCATTTCTTAAATGCAAAGGTACAGGGCGGGATTTATCATCGCCAACAAAGGCTTTGGCCTGATTATAAGCGTTGTAGGCCGCATTACTCTTGGCCGCCACGGCCATGTAGAGTACTGCATTGGCCAACGCCAAATCTCCCTCCGGCGAACCCAGACGTTCGTAAATTTGGCAGGCTTCCAGCGCCATGGTCTGCGCACGGGGATCAGCGAGACCGATATCTTCAATCGCCATGCGGATAATGCGACGACCCAGATAAAGCGGATCGGCACCGCCATCCAGCATGCGCATAAACCAGTAAAGTGCGGCATCAGGGTTGGAACCACGTACCGATTTATGCAGCGCTGAAATCTGGTCGTAAAACGCCTCGCCGCCTTTATCAAAAAGGCGCAGTTTGCTGGCCATGCTGTTTTGCAAAAATATCTCGTCGATATTGCTGATGCCCGCGGATTGCGCAGCGTTGAAAAGGCCTTCAAGAAGATTAAACAGACGTCTTGCATCGCCATCGGCATAGGCCAGCACCTGCTCCCTGACTTCGGCTGCCAGCGTCAAGCCATCACCCGCTGACTGCAATGCACGTTCCAGCAACTGGCTCAATTCGGCTTCGGACAGCGCGTTAAGCACGAACACCTGCGCCCGGCTCAATAGCGCGCTATTAACTTCGAACGATGGGTTTTCAGTCGTGGCGCCGATGAAAGTCAGTAGTCCGCTTTCGACATACGGCAGAAATGCGTCCTGCTGGGATTTATTGAAGCGATGCACTTCGTCCACAAACATGATGGTACGGCGGCCGGATTGCTGCAGTGAAAATTCCGCACTTTGCACTGCTTCGCGAATATCCTTGACGCCCGCCAGAACTGCGGACAGCGGGATAAAATCTGCATCAGCGGTATTTGCAATCAACCTCGCCAGCGTGGTCTTACCAACGCCCGGCGGACCCCAGAGAATCATGGAAGGGAGTTTGCCTGAGGTAAATGCTAATCGCAGCGGCTTACCTTCACCCAGCAAATGGGATTGCCCAACTACTTCATCCAGAGTTTTGGGACGTAATCTTTCGGCCAGAGGAGCATGCGGCTCTGTCCTGTCAAACAGAGCCGAAGTCCCTTGCGTCATGTGAACCCCAAGTTTGTTGTCAACGTATCATTCATTAGATAAAAAAACAGATATTTAATTAATGGGCTGAAGTAGATTAGCACTAAATATCAGCCCACTCCTTGAGTATTTTCAGTTGTTGTTTTGGCGTTCCATAATTGAATCTAAACTCACATTCCTTGAGGAATAATGGGAACGATTCTTTGGGAATGCCGTTATATTTAGATATTCCGGCAATTTTCAATACCAATCTCTTCATCACTTACGCCCCTGCCGGCCCAATCACCACGCTGGTTGGGCAGAACAATACCAATACGCTGGCAACCAACCCTTATCTTGATTCTTATGGGCCCAGCCAGACGGGCCCGGGGGATAGTTCTTTAACCTACGGTGTCATCGGAGACCCATGGATGGATGATGGCAGGTTTGGTCAGATGCGCGAATGCAGCTGAGTCAACCATTAAAACTGCATTTTGTTGCGCTGATTGCGGCGAGCCTGCTATTCATGGC
Organism: Methylophilaceae bacterium; assembly: GCA_017880825.1. Classification (GTDB taxonomy): domain Bacteria; phylum Pseudomonadota; class Gammaproteobacteria; order Burkholderiales; family Methylophilaceae; genus JADGRN01. The sequence continues at coordinate 2,035 of JADGRN010000016.1, forward strand.
CGACCATGCGCTGGCTGCTACCGCGATGATTACCAATATGAATGGCACAGTGTCTGTCCATAAGTCTGATGGCAGTTTGAAGGTGCTGTCACAAAAGTCGGAAGTAGATACCGGTGACGTCATTGCCACCGAAAAAAATAGTTATGCCCGATTGAAATTCACTGACGGCGGTGAAATTACCATACGCCCGGAATCGGTGTTGACGATTGATGCGTATACTTTTGAGGAAAACAAACCGCAGCAGGATAGCTTCATCCTCGGCCTCATCAAAGGCGGTTTTCGCACCATTACCGGACTCATCGGCAAACGTGGCAATCGCGATGCCTACCGCGCCAACGCTGTCACTGCCACTATTGGTATCCGGGGCACCGACTATGGTTCACTGCTATGCAACAAGAATTGCGGTAGTCTTCCAGACGGTCAATATGTGGATGTAAAGAATGGCAAAATCAATATCAGCAACAAGGCTGGTGAGTTGGACGTCAATGCGGGTGAATATGCCTACGTCAAAGATGCCGATACTGCGCCAGTGCTTTTGCCGGGAAACCCCGGCCTGCCAGAATTCAAAGAAGAGGATACGGTCGCTGGCGGCTTAGGTACATTTCTCACGGGAGTTATCCCGGAAGGTGCAGGCTGCTTCATTCAATAGCGCTGCATGCAGCGCCAATACAGCTTAAGTTCTTACTCACCAACTACATCGGCTCCGGCAGGAGGAACAAAGTGAAAGCTTTGGGGCTCAAGCTTGGGATTACGCTCCAATTTTGAAAATTCGATGACGGTGATGTGTCCGAAGTTGTCGTGTAATTCCATTTCCTGCAGCTGTGATTCTTTAAAGCCGAGCAATACGCGCTCAAAGCCACTTTCAGTGTTTTTGGGAGTGGCAGAAACCCATTCCAGGCCATCCTGCAAGCCTTCATTCTTGAGTACAAAAGTCTTTTCTATTTCCTTGTCGCCAGCCAGCAATGCCGCTGGGCTGGACCCCAAGGCCTTATCCAGAGTGCGCACGGAAACCTGATTCAGTTCAGGATCGTACAACCAGACTTTCTCACCATCCCCCACAATCAGTTGCAAGTAAGGCTTGTAGTAATCCCAATGAAATTTACCCGGCCGCTGTAACTGCATGCTGCCATTGACTTCCTGCACCTTGCGCCCTTTGCTATCCAGCACAGTTTGGTGAAATAATGCACGCATAGAAGTCGTACTCTGGAAAAATTCCTTCAGGCGCTCAATGCCATCGGCCTGAACTGATAGCGGAAATAAAGCCAGAATAAACCAAAAATATCGCATTGCTATCATTCTCCCGGCGGCACTAATACTTCGCGATTGCCATTGCTTTGCATGCTGGATACCAATCCGGCACGCTCCATTTCTTCAATCAACCTGGCCGCCCGGTTATAACCGATACGCAATTGACGTTGTACGGCTGAAATTGAGGCGCGGCGGGTCTTCAGCACAATCACCACGGCTTCATCGTAGAGCGGGTCTGCTTCACCACTACTGTCTCCATTCGAGCTGCCATCACCGTTCTCTTCTATGGAAGCGCTGAGGATGCCTTCAATGTAATCGGGCGCCCCATGAGATTTGAGGCTTTCCACCACGCGGTGAACTTCCTGATCACTCACAAATGCACCGTGTATGCGCTGGGAATAACCAGTCCCAGGTGGCATGTAAAGCATGTCGCCCTGCCCCAATAACGCTTCTGCGCCCATTTGGTCCAGTATGGTGCGTGAATCGATCTTGCTCGACACCTGAAAAGCCACGCGTGTTGGAATATTGGCCTTGATCAGGCCGGTAATCACATCCACCGATGGCCGCTGTGTCGCCAGCACCAAATGGATACCGGAAGCGCGCGCTTTCTGGGCCAATCGTGCTATCAGCTCTTCCACTTTTTTGCCGACTACCATCATCATATCGGCCAGTTCATCAATCACCACGACAATCAGATACATTTCTTCCAATGGCTCAGGACTGTCAGGAGTGAGGGTGAACGGATTGGTCAGTGGCGCGCCCTCTTTTTGCCCATCACGTACCTTTTGGTTAAACCCGGCCAGATTGCGCACACCAAACATCGACATCAGCTTGTAGCGCCGCTCCATTTCTGCCACACACCAGTTGAGCGCATTGGCTGCCTGACGCATGTCAGTGACGACCGGCGCCAGCAAATGCGGGATGCCTTCATAGACAGATAACTCCAGCATCTTGGGGTCGACCAGAATCAGTCTGACCCTGCTCGCTTCAGACTTATACAACAGACTCAGAATCATGGCATTGATTGCCACCGACTTGCCGGAGCCGGTGGTACCCGCCACCAGCACATGCGGCATTTTGGCGAGATCGGCAACCACCGGCTTGCCGGAAATATCCTTGCCCATGGCAAGTGCCAATGGTGAATGCATATCGGCATACACTTGCGAGCCAAGAATTTCCGATAAATAAACAATCTGGCGTTTGGGGTTGGGAATTTCCAGGCCCATGCAGCTCTTGCCGGGGATGGTTTCCACTACGCGAATACTGACCACCGACAATGCCCGCGCCAAATCCTTGGCCAGGTTGGTAATCTGGCTGCCTTTGATACCGGCGGCAGGCTCGAATTCGTAGCGGGTGATCACAGGGCCAGGCAAGGCTGCCAGCACCTTGACCTCGATGCCGAAATCCATCAGCTTGCGCTCGATCAGGCGTGAGGTAAAATCCAGAGTATCTGCACTTTGCGCCTCGACCTCGCTCTGCGGTTGGTCAAGTAAATGTAATGCCGGTAATGGTGAGTCTGGCAACGCTTCAAACAACGGCACCTGCCGTTCTTTCAGCACTCGATCACTCTTGGGTATTTCCAGTGCCGGCTCTGCAATACGCACCGGCTGGCGGTCTTCGGTGCGCTTGCGCTCACTATCCACATACTCCTGACGCAGTTGTTCAACCGCTCTGCCTGCCCGCTTGTCCTGTAGATCCTGCCAGCTCGTGCGAATATATCGATAGCTGAATTCAAGTGCGGCCCCGAGTTTTTCCGTAATCATGATCCATGACCAGCCGGTAAACAGGCTGAAGCCTATGGCCACCATGGTCAGCAACACCATGGTGGAACCGATAAAACCCAATACCTTACGCAAGGCGTCATCGACTACGCTACCCAGCATGCCTCCTGGGCCTAGTGGCAAAATTGCCGGTAATGGATGGATATGCCCTGCTTCCAGCGTGGCCGAAGCTACCAGCATGACGCCAAAACCGAACAGATTAAAAAATAACAGAGGGCGATCACTCAAGCCTACGCTTTCGAGCCGCTGATATACCCACCACATGGCGTAAAATGCCAGCACGATAAACCACCATGCGGAAAAACCGAACAGGTAAAGCAGCATGTCGGAAAGCCATGCACCGAGGGCGCCTCCCAGGTTGTGAACGATGGCGTTATCGCTGGCACTGTGCGACCAGGAAGGGTCATCACGATGGTAGCTAAACAGGATAAGCGCCAGATAGCCCCCGACCACCACCAGCGCCAACCACCAGGCTTCGCGCACGAGACCGACTGTCTTAGGCGTCGCTATAGTGCGACGGCTATTAACAGATATAGGTTTTTTCTTTGAAAACATCATGAGGTATTTTGCCTGCTGAATTATAGCAGTATCCCTGCGTTGCAATACCCCAGCACCCCAGTATCCGAGTAAAATCAGCACTTCACTGCATTGACACACTTTCACCATGACCTTGACCGAATTGCGCTACATCGTTGCCGTCGCCCGCGAGCGGCATTTCGGCCGGGCGGCGGAAGCCAGCTTTGTCAGCCAGCCGACACTCAGCATCGGCATCAAAAAGCTGGAAGAAGAGCTGGGCATCACCATTTTCGAGCGTGGCTCCAATGAAATCAGCCTCACTCCTGTAGGCGAACTCATCGTGGCGCAAGCCTCGCGCATGCTGGAAGATGCCGACGGCATCAAAATGATCGCCGAACAAAGTGGCGACCCGCTGGCACATCCCCTGCGTCTGGGAGCGATTTATACCATCGGACCCTACTTGCTGCCGCAGATTCTGCCGATTTTACGGCAACGGGCGCCCGCCATGCAGCTCATTATTCAGGAAAGCTACACCAGCAGCCTGCGCGAGCAATTGAAGCACGGCAAGCTCGATCTGATTATTATTTCGTTGCCATTTGAAGAACCCGGCATTGTTACGCAGGCGCTCTACGACGAGCCTTTCCAGGTCGCATTACCCGCTAACCACGCATGGCTCCAACATGACTGCATAGCGCCGGAAGCCTTGGAAAAAGAAACCGTGCTGATGCTGGGTGCCGGCAATTGCTTTCGCGACCAGGTATTAAAAATCTGCCCTGCCCTGGGTAATCAACAAGCGGCCAACGGTATGCAACAAACGCTGGAGGGCAGCTCGCTGGAAACCATACGCTACATGGTAGCCTCTGGTGTGGGCATCACTATTCTGCCCTGCACCGCATCGGGACCTGAGCGCGTGGAAAATCAGATGCTCTGCTTCAGGCCGTTCAGCCAGCCCTCACCAACCAGGCGGGTGGCGTTGGCTTGGCGTAAAAGCTTTCCAAGGCCGCAGGCGGTGGAAACGGTCAGACAGGCCATAATCGCCGCCAGTCTGCCCTGCGTGCAACGGCTGGACCTGCCTGCCACGGAAAGTGCGGCAAAAGTATAGAATATGCCAGTCGGCCAGATAAACAGAATGATCGACTGAACCCTGGCATTGCATTAACTGTCATTTCTTGTACTTAAATCATCCCGAAAGGAATCTCATCATGGATATCGGTATCAACGAAAAAGACCGCAAAAAAATTGCCGGGGGCCTGTCACACCTGCTGGCAGATACCTATACGCTTTACCTGAAAACCCATTATTTTCACTGGAATGTCACCGGTCCGATGTTTCAGACCTTGCATTTAATGTTTGAACAACAATATATGGAACTGGCGCTGGCAGTAGATCTGGTCGCCGAGCGTATACGCTCGCTGGATGTTTATGCACCCGGTACTTATCGTGATTTTGTCAAACTCGCTTCGATCAAGGAGAGCGAATCCGTGCCCAAGGCAAAGGACATGATCCGTGAACTGGTCGCCGGTCACGAGGCCGTGGTGCGTACTGCGCGTTCGGTATTCCCGGCGGTGGAAAAAGCCGCCGATGAAGCCAGTGCCGATCTGCTGACGCAGCGCCTGCAATTGCATGAAAAAACCGCGTGGATGTTGCGCAGCCTGCTGGAGAAGTAATCTTTGAACGCATTTATCTGTATTTTTAGGAGTTTCAAGCATGTCTACTAAACACGCCCGCCTGCTGATTCTGGGTTCCGGCCCTGCGGGCTATTCCGCCGCGGTATATGCAGCGCGCGCCAACCTCAAGCCAGTATTGATTACCGGCATTGCCCAGGGTGGCCAACTGATGACCACCACCGATGTCGATAACTGGCCGGCTGATGCCGATGGCGTGCAAGGGCCGGAGTTGATGGCACGTTTTCAGAAGCATGCCGAGCGCTTCAACACCGAGATGATTTTCGACCATATCCATGCCGCCAAACTGACCGAGAAACCTATCCGCCTGATTGGTGATGCGGGTGAATACACCTGCGATGCGTTGATTATTTCCACAGGTGCTTCGGCTAAATATCTGGGTATTCCCTCTGAGGAGAAATTTTCAGGCAAAGGGGTTTCCGCTTGCGCTACCTGCGATGGTTTCTTTTACAAGAATCAGGAGGTGGCCGTCATCGGCGGCGGCAGTACTGCGGTGGAAGAAGCGCTTTATCTGGCCAACATCGCCAGCAAGGTCACCCTGGTGCACAGGCGCGACAAATTCAAGGCTGAGGCCATCCTGATTGACAAGCTGATGGAGCGCGTAAAGGAAGGCAAGATCGTACTGGAGCTGTTTTCCACCCTGGATGAAGTGCTGGGCGACGACAGCGGCGTAACGGGCATGCGCATCAGGAATACCCAGACCGGCGCCACCAAGGATATCGCGCTGAAAGGCGTATTCATCGCCATCGGCCACACGCCGAATACCGATATCTTTGCAGGACAGCTCGAGATGGAAAACGGCTACATCGTGACCGAAGCCGGGCGCAAAGGTAATTTCACCGCCACCAGCATAGCAGGCGTGTTTGCCGCAGGCGACGTGCAGGATCATGTCTACCGTCAGGCCGTCACCAGCGCCGGCACCGGCTGCATGGCGGCACTGGATGCCGAGCGCTATCTGGACAACCTTCTTAGGAACCTCTGATTAAGCTTGCTATCGCGGCGGGGCGCCGCTCCTACCATGGTGTTTTGTGTGGGTTTGTAGGAGGCACGCCCCGTGCCGAAAAAAAGACTTTGTGACCAACCCTGAAAAAGATGACGACGAAGTCGAGTTGTTCCGCGCTGCGGTAAAGGGTGCGCGCCCGCTCAAGCCTGCCCGTCTGCATCACCCCTCTCCGCCACCCAAACCCATCCCCCAGCAACTGCTGCGCGACGAAAAGCAGGCGCTGGCCGATTCACTGAGTGACGACTACATCCCCGCACATGAGATGGAAAGCGGCGAAGAACTGCTGTATCTGCGTGAGGGCCATGCGCCCGACATCCTGAGCAAGCTGCGCCGCGGCCACTGGGTGATCCAGGCGGCAGTTGACCTACATGGCATGGTTGCAGATGAAGCCAGAGCTTATGTCGCCGAGTTTCTGAGCGACTGCAGGAAACGCGGCATACGCTGCGTGCGTATCATTCACGGCAAGGGGCTGGGCTCCAGAAACCGCGAGCCGGTGCTGAAAAATAAACTGCGCAGCTGGCTGATGCAGCGCGACGAAGTCATTGCCTATTGTCAGGCACGCCCCACTGATGGCGGTAGCGGCGCGGTGGTGGTGCTACTCAAGGCCGCTGGATAAGGCACACCGCTTCGGCGGCAATGCCTTCACCACGACCGGTAAACCCAAGGCGTTCAGAAGTGGTGGCTTTAACATTGACCGCATCCAGTCCGATGCCGCAGTCGCTGGCGATATTGGCGCACATGATAGCTATATGTGGCGCCAGCTTTGGCGCCTCGGCAATGACGGTGGCGTCGATATTGGCAGGGACATAGCCCTTGCTTCTGAGCAAGGCCGCGACATGTCTGAGCAATTCACGCGAATCTATGCCTTTATAACGCGCGTCGGTATTGGGGAAGTGCTTGCCGATATCGCCCAGTGCGGCGGCCCCCAGCAGTGCATCGCAGATAGCGTGCAGCAGCACGTCTGCATCCGAATGACCATCCAGCCCTTGGTCGTGCGGGATGTCCACGCCACCTATGATGCAGAGCCGCCCTGCTACTAACGCATGCACATCGAAACCCTGGCCGATTCTGATCATTTCGTGAGTTCCTGATTATTCAATTCAAGTTGTGCAGCCAGAATAGCGGCTATCAATTCAAGGTCCTGCGGATAGGTGATTTTCAGATTACGCAGCTCGCCTGATACTAATTTAGGCTTAAGCCCCAGCGCTTCGATTGCCTGGGACTCATCTGTAGGCTTGCCGTGCGCTTGTTCCAGAGCACGGCATAGCAATCCATAACGAAACATCTGCGGCGTTTGCGCCTGCCACAAAGCTTCGCGCGGCTCGGTGCTGGCCACGCGGCCATCGGCATCGGCACGTTTCATGGTATCAGCCACCGGCAACGCCAGCAAACCACCCACCGGGTCATCCGTCAGCGTGTCCAGCAGGCGATCAAGCAATCCAGCAGTAAGGCCGGGACGCGCGGCATCATGCACCAGCACCCAGTCTTCCGTACCTATTTGATTTTTTAAGACTTGCAAACCATTCAACACCGTAGCGGCACGGCTCTCGCCACCACAACGCAACACCTGGACTTTACCTCCAACTGCTGACCAGTCATGGCTATCCCATATCTGGTCGTCGGCGCTCAAAACAACGCTAATACCGCTGATGCGCGAACATTCAGCAAATACGTGCAGGGTGTGCCAGATCAGCGGCTTGCCCAGCAAGGGCAGATATTGTTTGGGACTTTCGGCTCCCATGCGGCTACCAGAGCCAGCTGCGGGGACGAGGACATGAAATTTCGCCATGCCCTCATCATAACATAGACGGCCTATCAGCCTCAGGCACTATTCCTCGGCAGAGTTTGGCGTCGCCGTGATTTTATGAATAGAAAGGTCAGCGCCTGCATATTCTTCCTCTATGCCCAAACGAATACCGGACATCGCTTTAAGCCCGCCATACACCAGAAAGCCGCCGGTCAGCGCGATTACCACGCCGAGCGCGGTGCCCGCCAGTTGCGACAGCAGGCTGACCCCACCCATGCCGCCCAGCATTTTGCTGCCGAAGATACCCGCGGCAATGCCGCCCCAAGCCCCGCACAGGCCATGTAACGGCCACACACCCAGCACATCGTCAATCTTCCAGCGGTTTTGCGTCAAGGTAAATGCCCAGACGAAGAGCAATCCGGCAACCACACCCGTCACCAAGGCCCCCAGCGGATGCATCACATCCGACCCGGCACAGATCGCCACTAATCCGGCCAAGGGGCCGTTATGCACAAAACCGGGGTCATTTTTGCCAATCACCAGCGCAGCAAGAGTGCCGCCAACCAAAGCCATGAGTGAATTCAAAGCGACCAGGCCGGTAACGGCTTGTATGGTCTGCGCCGACATCACATTAAAGCCGAACCAGCCGATCGTGAGAATCCATGCACCCAGCGCCAGAAACGGGATATTCGAGGGCGGAAAGGCATGCAGATGACCATCTTTGCTATAACGGCCATGCCGTGCACCGAGCATGATGACAGCAGCCAGTGCAATCCAGCCGCCCATGGCATGCACCACCACAGAACCGGCGAAGTCATGGAACTTGGCGCCAAATGAAGCATTGAGCCAGTCCTGTATGCCGTAATGATTATTCCATGCGATACCTTCAAAGAATGGATAAACAAAACCAACAAGCAAAAAAGTGGCGGCTAACTGTGGATTGAATTTGGCACGCTCAGCAATGCCACCGGAGACAATCGCCGGAATCGCGGCGGCAAAGGTCAGCAGGAAAAAAAACTTCACCAGTTCGTAACCGTTCTTGGCGGCCAGTGTTTCTGCGCCATGCAGAAAGCCGATGCCGTAAGCAATGCTGTAGCCAATGAAAAAATAGGCGATGGTGGACATGGAAAAATCAACCATGATTTTGACAAGAGCATTGACCTGATTTTTGTGACGCACAGTACCCAATTCAAGAAAGGCAAAACCGGCATGCATGGCCAGCACCATAATGGCGCCTAAAAGTATGAATAACACATCACTTGATTGTTGTAATGATTCCATTTGTGTTTTTTCTCCCCGAAAATTAATCCCGTGCTTTTAGAGCAAAAACCGCGCCAATTAACAGGTCGTTGTTTCAAATCAGATTTATTTCGCAGAAAAATATAGGATGCCCATTATCTGTGCATTACTCAGTGCATTGCACCAATATAATGCATTTTTCGATCCGTGCGTACTGCGCCAACAGCGCTTGTCTTTACACTGCCATCATTTTAAGCATCATGAAATCACTCATTACAAGGACATCCGCCATGTTCGAATCGGCAGAGCTTGGCCACCAAATCGACAAGAAAACCTACAAGCGTGAAGTAGCTGCGTTGCACGAGGTATTGATTGATAAGCAGTATGATCTGACAGAAGCAAAAAAATGCCCGGTGATTATTCTGATTGGTGGTGTTGATGGCTCAGGCAAGGTTGAAACCGCCAACCTGCTCAAAGAATGGATGGATCAACGCCATATCAGCACTTACGCATTTGATGTGCCACTGCGAAAGAGGCGGAATGGCCGCCGATGTGGCGCTTTTGGCGCGCCCTGCCGCGTAAAGGTAAGATCAATATCTTTTTTGGCTCTTGGTATCGCGCCCATGACCGTGACTGGATTCCACCACACGTGCTTCAAGCTGGTTGATGTGGCCAATGAAATCGGCAACAGAACAATCTTTGGGGAACCCATACAATTTGGACGGCTTGTTCACTTGCTCTAACCTGCCCTGACTCATATGCGATAGCACAAGCGCATCGGTCTGTGCGTGGGTAACGAACACAAAAGTGATCCCAACTTCGCGTTGCAGGTTGATCAGCTCGAGCGGTACCTCTTCACGCAACTTGGCATCCAGCGCAGCCGAGCAGCAGCAGGCGCGGACGGTCGACAGCCCGCGAGCCAATGCTACGTACTGCCCGGAAGTAGCTCAGACTCTACTACTGGCGCTAAACAGATAGCGACTTTACTTGCCCAAAAACTTAAGGACGCAACCGCTGCTACTTCACGGCAATGTTGCGCCGTTTGGAGGGCTCCATCTTGGGCAGAGTGATTTCGAGAATGCCATCCTTCATAACGGCTGCTGCCTTGGTCGAATCCACCATGCCTGGCAGTGTTACCGAACGGGCAAATGATGAATGGGAAATCTCATGCCGGTGGTAGTCGCCTTTTTCTTCTTTTTTCTCGCTGCTGGATTGTCCCTTTACCGTGAGAAGGTTATCCGTGAGAGAGATATCCAGGTCCTTCTTCTCAATGCCAGGAACCTCGGCACGAACCAGAATTTCATTGTCGCGGTCAATGACATCCAGGCCAGGCAAGCGAACATCCACCTCCTCGAACAGGTTGCCGAAAAGCGGAGCGCCCCGCACTGCATCAGTGAAGGCCAGCCTCGCCCGAAGAGTTGATCTAATGCCCGCTCAAAATCTGCCACTGGATGCAATGCAGGCGATGTAACCTTGGGCACTTCCTTGCCAGCCTTAACAGGAATACTCTGTTTATCTTTATTAGACATGATTTTTCTCCTGTAAATAGGGTTTGTAGTGTTGTTTAATCTTTGAATGCTGGAACTTTACGCATCTTCCTCAGCCGGACGAATAATGACGCGCAAGCAGTGCCGTCCTGAATTCTCCACGCTGTTGAAAAAAAGTTTGCTGGCGAAACCTGCACCATTCGCACAGGTGACTTCAAAGCGGTGCCCAATGCGCGAAAGGAAATGCAACCGTGGGTTGATCTGCTCACCCTGCATCAGCACAGTTTTCGCCAGTTGCGGTAGCAACATAGAAATATGCTGCCAGACCAACTGGCTGGGCTGGCAACCAAAGAGCCTTCCCGCCGCCACGCTACATTCGCGGATCATGCCTTTATCGGTAAGCGTCAGCACTGCCATACTGTCTTCCACACCAGCGTAGTCCTTCTCGCCACCCATCAGGGCAGCCCTTTCTCCAGCATGATTTGCCAGTAGCAAGGTAGCCATCACTTTTCCTCAGCTTCTGCCCCCAGCCAATCCTCAAGTTCATACCCCGGTGAAAAACCTCGTGACTCCGCCTTGTAGTATGCAGAAACAGCGATACGGGAAGGCCAGTCTTCGTTACCTGGCTTTGGGTTCAACTCAAGGGCTGTGGTGGGCGCCGGGTTGCTGGTGGCCTTACTCTGTGCTTTACTGGATTTCATGCTAACCTCCTGTCTTAAATACCATTGAAAAACACCAATAACAGCGGAGAGGGGAAAAAATGAGCGAGCCAGTGGATGCCGGGAACAGCCCCTCCATTGATCGAAATTCTATTCACATCCCCAGTCAAATAAATCCGTGCTCACACGTATACGTGCTCGCACGTATGGAGAACACCATTAGCGTCCATAGGAGTTGAAAAGCATTGATGGCAATTGTTTACCGTATGACGCAGTCTGTCTTTGAACGGCATCACTTTTCCTTCAGGAGCCAGCCTTGAGCCACCCACTGGAAAGCTTGAGTTTCCATGCGCTGTTCGATGCGGCAGCTGACGCCTCGCTACTGACAGACGATGCAGGGCACGTCATTCTCGCCAACCCCGCTGCACAGCATTGGCTATGCTGAAGATGAAATAGCCGGTCTGACGGTCGAGATGCTGATTCCAGCCCGTTACCGCACGAGCCACATCCAGCACCGGGATAACTTTTTCAGCCGGCCCGAGAAGCGTACCATGGGTAATGGCCGAGAGCTTGTCGCACTGAGCCGGGACGGCAGGGAACTGCCGGTGGATATCAGTCTCAGCCCTCTGCAAGCGCAGGGGCACCCCTACGTCCTGATCACGATGGTTGATGCCACTCGACGGCGCCAGACGGAAAATGCATTACGAACAAGCGAAGAACGGTTGCGCCTGGCCAAACACGCAGCAGACTTGGGTATCTTCGATTGAGATCCGGCTAGCGGTGCACTCTATTTGCATGAACGGTCGCGCGAACTTTGGGGACTCGGGCCGGAAGAGGCTGCCACTTACGCGAAACTTCTGGCAGGGATCTACCCGGCAGACCGTGTGGTCACGCAAGCCGCCCTGGATCGTGCACTCGACCCCACCGGCAACGGCGAATACCAGGCCGATTTCCGCGTCATCCGCCCCATTGACGGCATCGAGCGCTGGGTGTCCGCGCGCGGCCGGATACCCCCTTCGCGGCCGGGCATGCAGTACGGCTTGTGGGCACCCTACAGGACATCACCGAGCGTAAGGCCATGGAGCGAAGATTCCAGGGGTTTCGCGCCGAAAGGGAATCCATGCTCGGGCAGCAAATTGCCGCCCATACCGCCTCGGCTCTCGCCCATGCGCTCAACCGGCCGCTGGCCGCAATTTCCGCCTACAGCGAGGTGGCACTACACGCACTGGGCAGCAAGACCGCGGGCTCGGAAACCGCCTTGAACCGCGCTCTCAAAGGCTGTGTGGAACAGGCGCAACGCGCCGGGCAGAGCCTGCACGAGTTGCTCGACTTTCTGCAAAAAAGCGAAGTCGCACTACAGCCCTTGGACCTCAACGACATCGTGCGCGAGGCGCTCAGCATGACGCAAAATGACGGCTTTGGCGGATTCCGGCAAGTGCTCGAACTGGAGCACGATCTACCGCCGGTGCTGGGCAATCGCATCCAGGTGCAGAAGGTTCTGGTCAATCTGATACACAACGGTGTCGAGGCCATGCGCGAAGCAGGCACGCCGACTTTCGCCATCACGGTCAAGGTGCAAACCACAACGGGAAGAAATATGGCCCGGGTCACTGTGCAAGACAGCGGGCCTGGCCTTGACCTCAATACCGCCAAACGAATTTTTGAGCCATTTTTTACCACCAAGCCCGGAGGCATCGGGCTGGGGCTCGCGATCAGCCGTTCGCTCATCGAGGCCATGAGGGGGCAGCTTTGGCTTGACCCGGATGCCGGACCGGGTGCCACGTTCCACTTTACGTTACCTTTTGCGCCATGAGTGCTCCGGCGATCACCGTTTTCATTGTCGATGACGATCCCGCGGTACGGGATTCCCTGACGCTCATGATTGAGCAGGAGGATATTGCCGTCGAGGCTTTCGAGAGCGCAGAAACCTTTCTTGCCGCCTGCCGGACGGAGTGTCGGGGCTGTGCCATCATCGATATCCGCATGCCGGGGATGGATGGCATGCAGCTTCAGGAGGCGCTGTCAGAGCGCGGTATCCTGCTGCCAATCATCTTCCTTACCGGTCATGGCGATATTCCGATGAGCGTCAGGGCAATCAAGGCCGGCGCAGTGGATTTTCTTACCAAGCCGGTCACCCGTGAAAAGCTTATGGAGTGTGTACGAGCTGCGATTCAGGCAGGCGAAAGGATGTTCGCCCAGCATGCAATTAATCAAGAGGCCATGTCGCACCTGGCAACCCTGACCGAGCGGGAGCGGGAAGTGATGGCTTTGGCCGTCACCGGTCGTCCCAATAAGGAAATTGCACGCCGCCTGGGTATCAGCCATCGGACGGTGGAAATTCACAAGTCCAATATCATGCACAAAACTGGCGCAGCCAACTTGCTTGATCTGGCGCGCATTGCCCAGAAGGGTGGAGTTAGCCAGTGAAGGGTTAACCCTG
>JADGRN010000105.1 GCA_017880825.1 Methylophilaceae bacterium
GCCGCCTCAATCTCACTGCGGATGAGCATAGTGAGTTGCTGGCTGTGGGCCAAGGCTTGCGTGGCAGGCTGAGGTAATGAAGTCATGATGTTGAGTCTGGATTATAATGCGTTGCGGCTTGCACTCAGCGCTGTTTAATTATTTGTTTAATCTCTTGGAATAGGCGTGAACTCTAGCTTGCAAGACAAAGTCGTGCTGATTACCGGCGGCGCCAAACGCGTGGGCTCCTCCATCTGTCGGCTGCTACATGACGGCGGCGCCAAGCTGATGATCCACTACCGCAATTCAGTAGGCGAGGCGCGTGCCCTGCAATCAGAGCTTAATCTGCAACGCCCAAATTCAGCAGCAATTATTCAGGGTGACCTGCTCAATCTGGCGGTGTTGCCCAGCTTGATACAGGAAACCGTCAGCCATTTTGGGCATCTGGATGTGCTGATCAACAATGCCTCCAGTTATTATGCCACCGAGATCGGCGAAATCGGCGACGACCAATGGGAAGACCTCATCGGCACCAACCTCAAAGCGCCGCTGTTTCTCGCGCAGGCGGCAGCGCATGAACTACGCAAGCAGCAAGGCTGCATCATCAATATCACCGACATGCACGTGGAGCGGCCAAAAAAGGGCTACGTGGTTTACAGCGTGGCCAAAGCCGGATTGGTAACGCTGACAAAATCCCTGGCGCAGGAGCTGGGGCCGGATGTGCGCGTCAACGCAATCGCGCCGGGTCCTGTACTGTGGCCGGAGGACAATCCGCAGTTTGACGAGGTTTACCGTCAGCGTGTAATTTCGCAAACGCTGCTCAAGCGCATTGGTGAAGGTGATGACGTGGCCAAAGCGGTACGGTTCCTGATTCAGGATGCGCCGTTTATCACCGGCCAGGTCATTGCTGTTGATGGCGGACGCTCACTTAATCTGTAAAACTCCATGATTAAACATCTTCCAGACAACGCCTCCGGCAATTTTATCCGCCTGCGTAATAGCCTGATCAGTGCTACCGGCAAGGCCATCGGTGATTACAACATGATTGAGGATGGCGACACCGTATTAGTTTGCATGAGCGGCGGCAAAGATTCATACACCATGCTGATGCTGCTTCTGGCGCTACAACAGCGCGCGCCGATTGATTTCAAGCTTATTGCGATGAATCTTGACCAGAAGCAGCCTAACTTTCCTGAGCATATTTTGCCTGAATACCTGAAAAATCTGGGCGTGGATTACCGTATCGTCGAAGCCGACACCTACTCCATCGTCAAAGAGAAAATTCCCGAAGGCAAGACTACCTGCTCGCTGTGCTCGCGCTTGCGTCGTGGCGTCATCTACCGCACTGCCAAAGAACTGGGCGCGAATAAAATAGCGCTGGGTCATCATCGTGACGATATCGTTGAAACGCTATTTCTCAACCTCTTCTTCGGTGCCAAGCTGAAAGCCATGCCACCCAAGCTCGCGACCAATGATGGCCAGCACATCGTGATTCGTCCACTGGCCTACTGCACGGAAAAAGACATTGCGGCCTATGCGCGGGCAATGAACTTCCCCATCATCCCATGCGATTTGTGTGGCTCGCAGGAAAACCTGCAACGGCAAAAGGTAAAAGACATGCTGCATGCCTGGGAGCGTGAGCAACCAGGGCGGGTAAACAATATCTTCCGCGCCATGACCAATGTCGAGCCCTCACATCTGGCCGACACCAAGCTCTATGACTTCAAAGGGCTATCAACTGCGCAAGCGGGCGATGAAGACCCACTGTTCGGTGACATTGATCAAGAGCAGGCGTTAAGCCTGAACAGCAGCGAAGGCTCGCGCATAGGCTTTGTGCGCAATCTTGGCTAGCCAATGTTAATGTCCGCTACGGGCGTATGTACCAACCACTTTTTCAAAACGATCAGCCACTTCCGGTTGACTGACGTAGCGATCCATGGTTCCCGTCATCAGACCATCCAGCAAGCCCAGCCGCTGTTGTGGCGGGGAATGATCGCCAGCAGTACGTAACGTTGAATTCCGAACAGCTTCATAACGTCATCATAACCGCCCTAGCAAGAGACTTTCAACGACCATATTGTGCAAGGTTTCTTGTATCGTCGGCCATTTACTCTTATTATCTGCCGCACTTCTATCCCACAATTGCGTGTTCATGTCCAAACTACTGATCGTCGAATCGCCTTCCAAGGCCAAAACCCTGAAGAAGTATTTGGGCAAGGATTTCGAGGTGCTCGCCTCTTACGGGCATGTACGCGACCTCATTCCAAAGACCGGCGCGGTGGATACCGAGCACGATTTCGCCATGAAATATGAGATCATCGAGCGTAACGCCAGGCACGTGGATGCGATTGCCAAGGCGGTAAAAGCTGCCGATGCCATCTACCTGGCAACTGACCCGGACCGCGAGGGCGAGGCGATTTCCTGGCATATAGCCGAAATCCTCAAATCCAAAAAGCTCATCAAAGATAAAATCCTGAAGCGCGTGGTATTCCACGAAATCACTAAAAGCGCAGTCCAGCACGCCATAGA
Source organism: Methylophilaceae bacterium (assembly GCA_017880825.1). GTDB lineage: Bacteria > Pseudomonadota > Gammaproteobacteria > Burkholderiales > Methylophilaceae > JADGRN01. The sequence goes on from JADGRN010000105.1 coordinate 2,509, forward strand.
CCACCCACGCGATATTGCCATGCCGCTGGTCAACGCCCAGCAAGCGCGGCGCGCACTGGACTATCTGGTGGGTTTCAACCTGTCACCGCTGTTATGGAAAAAAATCCGCCGCGGTCTGTCGGCAGGCCGCGTACAGAGCCCGGCACTGCGCTTGATTGTTGAACGCGAGCTTGAGATTGAGGCATTCAAGAGCCAGGAATACTGGACCATTCATATGGATTCACTCAAGCATCAGCATGCGTTTGATGCCAGACTGGTGCAACTGGATGGTAAAAAAGTTGAGCAATTCACCGTCACAACCCAGGATCAGGAACGCGAAATCGTCGGCAGACTGCTGGTTGCCAGCGCAGGCAAGACCACCGTCTTGCGCGTGGAGAAAAAGCAAAAAAACCGCAGCCCCGCAGCGCCTTTTACCACCTCGACGCTGCAACAGGAAGCCGTGCGCAAGCTGGGCTTCACCACCAGCCGCGCCATGCGCATCGCCCAGCAACTGTATGAAGGTATCGATATTGGTGGTGGCGCAGTTGGTTTGATTACTTATATGCGTACTGATTCTTTCAGCATGGCCGCTGAAGCGGTGATGCAGATACGCGACTACATCAAGAAGAATTTCGATGCCGACTATCTGCCCCAGTCGCCCATCATGTACAAGACTAAAGCCAAGAATGCACAGGAAGCGCACGAGGCCATCCGCCCCACCGACATTACGTGCACACCTACCAGCCTGCGCGCGCACCTGACCCCAGAGCAGTTCAGGCTTTACGAGATGATCTGGAAACGCGCACTGGCCTGCCAGATGGCGCCTGCCAGGTTTGACGCAGTGAGCGTAGACCTGGCGGTTGGCAGTGACGCCAACCTGTTCCGCGCCACGGGCCAGACCATGATTTTCCCTGGCTTCATCGCGGTGTATATGGAAAGCATGGACGATGCCGAAGAAGAAACTGAAGCCAAATTGCCGGTGCTGGAAACCGGCGAAGTGCTGGAAGTGCAAAAGATTTTTGGCGAGCAGCACTTTACCGAGCCGCCGCCGCGTTACTCTGAAGCCAGCTTGGTCAAGGTGCTGGAAGAATATGGCATTGGCCGCCCCTCCACTTATGCCAGCATCATCTCCACGCTGCAGGACCGCGAATATGTGCTGCTGGATAAAAAACGTTTTACGCCTACTGACGTTGGCCGCGTAGTAAATAAATTCCTTACCGAGCATTTCACGCGTTATGTCGACTACGACTTCACCGCTAACCTGGAAAACGAGCTGGATCAGATTGCTGACGGCGAGCGAGAATGGGTACCTGTACTGGATGAGTTCTGGCAGGATTTTCATCGCCAGATCAGCGAAAAGGCCAACATCGACCGTGCCGACATGACGCATGAACTCACCGGCGAGGATTGCCCGAAATGCGGCAAACCGCTGAGCAAGCGCCTGGGCAAGTTCGGCATGTTTATTGGTTGTACGGCTTACCCGGAATGCGACTACATACGCAACCTGAATAGCGGCGGAGATGTACGCGCAGAGCCATCCAAAATCGGTATCGACCCCGGCACGCAAAAAGACATTCTGCTGATGAATGGCCCTTATGGGCCGTATTTACAGCTTGGCCTTGCTGTTGAGGGCGAAAAGAAAAAACCCAAGCGCGTCAGCATTCCCAAGGAAATCCCGCTGGCTGACGTCAACCTGGAAATCGCTCTCAAGCTGGTTGCGTTGCCACGCGACTTGGGCATGCACCCGGTAACCGGTAAACGCATAGTGGCTAACCTTGGGCGTTTTGGACCTTATGTCAATCATGACGGGAAATTCAAATCCATCCCCAGAACCGATAACGTATTTGATATTGATTTGGATCGTGCTGTGGAACTGCTGGCTCAGGCTAATACCGGCCCGGCGCCAATACGTGAATTAGGCGAGCATCCTGTTGAGCAAGGTAGTGTCGCCATCTATGCTGGCCGCTACGGCCCTTACGTACAGCATGGCAAGCTGCGCGCCACACTGCAAAAAAGCCAGGCGCCAGAGACATTGACACTGGAAGAAGCTGTGGAGCTACTGGCGGCTAAAGCTGCCAAAGAAGCGCCAGCGAAAAAATCCGCAGTAGCGCGGAAAGCCACTCCCGCCAAGAAAAAGGTAGCTAAAAAAGCTGCCCCTAAAAAAACTGCGGCGAAAAAGAAGGCTACCGGCACCTAGCAAATCCATTTGCAGCAGCCATAAAAAAGCGGCCTGAGAGCCGCTTTTTGTTTATTGGTTCATGCAACCTAGCCCATATGACGCAGCAGGTTACTGCTCTCAATCCATTTACGAATGCGTTGCGCATCGCCAATTCTAGAGTACTTGCCATAGGAATCCAGCAACACGATGATGAGCGGCTGGCCAGCTATCTCGGCCTGCATCACCAGACAACGTCCAGCTTCATTGATAAAACCGGTTTTCGATAACCCAATCACCCAGTCGCTGTTACGCACCAGAATGTTGGTGTTGAGGAACTGCAATGGACTGCGCAGACCATGCACTGGCACTTGATAGTTGGGCGTAGTCGTTACCTGGCGAATTTCAGGGTATTGATAAGCGGCGCGTACCATCTTGACCAAGTCTCCAGCTGTAGAAACGTTGTCGCTATTAAGTCCGGTAGGGTCAACAAAGCGTGAGCGCGTCATGCCCAGCTCCGCAGCCTTGGCATTCATGGCGGTGACGAAGGCTGGCAAGCCGCCTGGGTAATTGCGTCCCAGCGCGGCGGCAGCGCGGTTTTCCGAGGCCATCAGCGCCAATTGCAGTAATTCAGAACGGGTTAAGTCGGTGCCGACTCGCAAGCGAGAACCAGTGCCTTTAAGCGAATCTACTTCGGCTGCCGAGATCGTGAGTTGCTCATCCATGGGCAAATGCGCATCCAGCATGACCATGGCGGTCATCAGCTTGGTGACTGAGGCAATTGGTGTCGGCAGGTCGGTACTCTTGGCGTAGAGGGTCTCGCCGGTGTCTTGGTTGACGATCAGAGCTTTGGAGGAAGCTAGCCGTAATTCGCCGCTGCCGTCATAATCATCCTTGAATACGCTGCGATTGTAATTAACGTTTTGCAGACGATATTTGTGGTCGGAACGCAGAGTAGTAATGATTTTGCGGCCGGAAACCTTGTGCTTGCTAGAATGGTTAGCGGCCTCAACAGTAATTGAAGGCAAGGCTAAGCCAAGTGCGCAACACAGCAGTAGCAAATTTCGTATCATGCTCGTGTGACCTCAAATAATCTGTCTAGCAATAATATCCAAAATATTTTGATTTGTCATCAAGATAGATGAGTTAGTTTATATGGTTTCTTGGATATTCTTGAATATAGACACTTTCACAGTTCATGCGA
>JADGRN010000106.1 GCA_017880825.1 Methylophilaceae bacterium
GGCGGCGTTGCGGTGATTGCTCACCCCGGGCGTTATGACTTGGGCCGTACCAACATGCTGCTGTTGCTGGAAGAGTTCCGTGCCAGTGGTGGCACTGCGCTGGAAGTGGTGACTGGCAGCCATACCCCGGAGCAATACCAGGAATTCGCCAAACTCGCCAAGCAATTTTCACTGCAAGCCTCGCTGGGCTCCGACTACCATGGCCCCGGCCATGCCTATATGGATATGGGACGTTTGCCGGATTTGCCTGGCGGTTGTGTGCCAGTGTGGCAGGATTGGCCAGAAGCTATGAATATACAAGCTGCGGAATTACACTAATGGCGCAGTATTTCGTTATTCATCCACAAACCCCGCAGACACGATTAATCCATCAAGCCGTAGAAATATTGCGAAATGGTGGCGTGGTGGCCTACCCCACCGATTCCAGTTATGCGCTGGGTTGCGTGTTAGGTAACAAGGAGGCGCAGGAGCGCATCCGTGCCATTCGTGGTGTGGATGAAGACCACCATTTCACGCTGGTGTGCCGTAATCTGGCTGAGCTTTCTGCCTACGCACAAGTGGATAACAGCCAGTTCCGCCTGCTCAAGGCCAATACGCCCGGACAATATACTTTTATACTCAAGGCTACGCGTGAATTGCCGCGTCGTCTGCAACACCCCAAGCGCAGCACTGTGGGTTTACGCGTGCCGCAGCATGCGGTGACCCAAGCTTTGCTGGAAGAGCTGGACCAGCCATTGTTGAGCATGACTTTACTATTGCCGAACGGGGCTAATGAGCCGCTCAACGAAGCCTGGGAAATCCGTGATCAGCTGGAGCATCAGCTGGATCTGGTGATCGATGCGGGCGCCTGTAGCGCCGAGCCGACCACGGTGATTGATCTCACCGGCGAGGCGCCTCGGCTGACCCGCTTAGGAGCGGGCGACCCTAAACCTTTTGGACTGTAGGAAAATAATGATGGAATTTTGTTGACTATGGATATCTTGGGCTTAATACAAGCACTATCGGCGCTCGATGCCGTTCAACGCATCAGTGTGTACGTGATACCCGTGATATTCGCGATTACTGTGCACGAGGCGGCTCATGGCTATGCAGCACGCCATTTTGGCGATATGACGGCCGCTGCAGCCGGGCGCATCACCTTGAATCCCATCCGGCATATCGATCCTGTAGGCACTTTGCTTGTCCCCGCCATCACCATGCTGGTAGGAGGTATCCTGTTTGGCTGGGCGAAGCCGGTGCCGGTAGATTTTTCGCGCTTGCGCAACCCCAAGCGTGACATGTTGTGGGTGGCGGCCGCCGGGCCAGGGGCTAATCTGGTAATGGCGCTGCTATGGGCGATGGCGATCAAGATTGCTCCCACGCTGCCGGCTTATGCGGCTACACCAGTAGCGCTCATGGGCGCCGCCGGCATTATGATCAATACCGTGTTGATGGTGCTCAATCTGTTGCCGTTACCGCCGCTGGATGGCGGTCGTATCGCAGTGAGTTTGTTGCCATATCCCTGGGCCACGAGATTTGCGAAAATTGAACCCTATGGCTTTATCATTCTGTTATTGCTCATGTTTACCAATATACTGGGTATTATCATGTGGCCGTTGATTCTGGCGACTTTGCAATTGATTTCATGGATATTCTTTTGAGGGTAAGACATGGCTGTTGATCGCGTTTTATCGGGCATGCGCCCGACTGGCAACCTGCACCTGGGGCATTATCACGGCGTTCTGAAAAACTGGGTCAAGCTGCAGCACGAACACGAATGCCTGTTTTTTGTCGCCGACTGGCATGCTTTGACCACACACTACGATACGCCAGAAATCATTGAGGAAAATGTCTGGGAAATGGTCATCGATTGGCTGGCAGCAGGGGTTGATCCGGCCAACGCCATCATCTTCATCCAGTCGCGCGTGCCGGAGCATGCCGAGTTGCATATACTGCTGTCGATGATTACTCCGCTGGGCTGGCTGGAGCGCGTGCCGACCTATAAAGACCAACAGGAAAAACTGTCACATAAAGACCTCTCCACTTACGGTTTCCTTGGCTACCCATTGCTGCAAAGCGCAGACATACTGATTTACAAGGCTAACCAGGTGCCGGTGGGTGAAGACCAGATTCCGCATGTTGAATTCACTCGGGAAATTGCACGCCGTTTTAACCACATCTATGGCCGTAAACCTGGCTTTGAAGAAAAAGCCCACGCCGCCATCAAGAAACTGGGCGGCAAAAGAGGTGCGCTGTATGACGAACTGCGCATGCGCTATCAGGAAAGCGGTGATGATGAGGCGCTGGCGTCTGCACGCGCCATAATTGAAGAACATCAAGGCTTGAGTTTTGGTGATCGCGAACGGCTGCTGGGTTATCTGGAAGGTGGCGGCAAGATGATCCTGGTCGAACCTGAATACAAGCTTACTCCGGCATCAAAAATGTATGGCCTGGATGGGCAAAAAATGTCCAAGTCCTATAACAACACCATTTCCTTGCGCGAGTCGCCAGATGCCGTAGCAAAGAAAATCAAAACCATGCCTACCGATCCGGCGCGCGTACGCCGTACGGATCCAGGCGATCCGGCTAAATGTCCGGTGTGGCAATTACACGAAGTATATTCCGATGAAAATATCAAACAGTGGGTACAACGCGGCTGTAAAACAGCGGGGATAGGCTGTATCGAATGCAAGCAGCCGGTGATAGACGGTGTGCTGGCTGAACTCAAACCGATACAAGAGCGCGCCGCACGCTATGCCGAAGACCCAACACTGGTGAAGAATATTGTCGCGGAAGGCTGCGAACGGGCACGCAAACTGGCACGGGAAACCATGCGGGAAGTGCGTGAAGCCATGGGACTCAACTACTCGTGATACCTACTGTATTACCGGCGCCAACAAACGCCCGCATACACGGTGAGACTTTAGCCTCACTGCCGCAGGATTTGTATATTCCGCCGGATGCGCTGGAAGTCTATCTGGAAGCTTTTGAAGGCCCACTTGATCTGCTGCTGTACCTGATATGCAAACACAATCTGGATATTCTGGATATCCCAATGGCGGATTTGACCCTTCAATATATGCAATACGTCGAGAAAATGCGTGCGGTGAAACTGGAGCTGGCTGCAGATTATCTGCTGATGTCAGCGATGCTGATTGAGATCAAATCGCGCATGCTGCTGCCCAAGCCGGCAGAGATCGAGCAAGAAGACGACCCGCGTGCCCAGCTGGTGCGGCGTTTGATGGAATATGAATCGATCAAACTCGCCGCTCAAAGACTGGATGCCATGCCGCAGGTGGGCAGCGAGATTCTGGTAGCGCAAGCCTATTACCAGCAGATCATCGAGACACAGCCTCCTATAGTGTCACTGGATGATCTGATTGCCGCATGGAAGGCTGTGCTGGAGCGTGCCAGTCATTTCACGCACCATAAAGTCAGTCGTGCCGAATTGTCGGTGCGTGAGCACATGAGCCAGATTTTGCGGCGCTTGCAGAAAGAAAAACTGGTGGAGTTTGCTGCCCTGTTTAATGTCGAAAGTGATGGCATTGCGAAATTGGTGGTGTGCTTTCTCGCCATCCTTGAGCTGGTACGCGAGGGGTTGGTGCGTATGACCCAGCAGGCCGAATTTTCGCCCATTTATATACAAATTTCACATGCAGACTGAACCACAGACCATTGTTGAAATGAAGCAGGTGCTTGAGGCAGCCTTGCTGACAGCCGCCCAGCCGCTTGCTTTGGAAGACCTGTTACGTTTGTTTGCAGGCCGTATGGAACGTGCGACTTTGAGAATGTTGCTAGATGAATTAAAGAGCGACTGGCAAACGCGCACGATGGAGCTGACACAGGTGGCCAGTGGCTGGCGCTTTCAGGCGCGCGCCGAATATGCACCATTTCTGGCGCGATTAAACCCCGAAAAACCGCAGCGCTATTCGCGCGTCGCACTCGAGACCTTGGCGATTATTGCTTACCGGCAGCCCGTGACGCGCGGCGATATCGAGAATATCCGTGGCGTCGCGGTTAATCCCAACATCATCCGCCAGTTACAGGAGCGTGAATGGATTGATGTGGTCGGCCAGCGTGACGTTCCGGGGAGGCCCTCGCTTTACGCTACGACTAAAAACTTTCTCGACGATTTGAATTTACGATCATTGGCAGAGCTACCGCCGATGGAAAACTTTACGCAGCAGGAAATCCCTTTAGGTTTATAAAGTTAAAAATGGCCCGTCCTTTTAAAAAGCAACCCAGTCCTCGCCCTTCAACTATTAAACCGGCTGTTGCCGAGCCAGGCGCTGTTAAATCCAGTGCTGCTGAAGCGGCACAACCGCCGCAGCGCTTGCATAAACTGCTGGCACTTTCTGGCCTGGGTTCGCGACGCGAGATGGAAACATTGATAGCCAGTGGCCGCATTACCATCAATGGGGTCACAGCAGTCGTGGGCGCAGGTGTAGTGCCTGGCGACATAATCCGGCTGGATAGTCGGCCGCTGCATTTGCAGTTTGAAGCCGAGTTGCCCAAAGTGCTGCTTTATCATAAACCAGAAGGCGAAATCGTCAGCCAGGATGACCCCGAAAAGCGTGCCACCGTGTTCGATAAGCTGCCACCTATCAAAGGCGCGCGCTGGGTTGCCATTGGTCGGCTGGATATCAATACTTCCGGCCTGCTGATTTTTACCACTTCAGGCGAGCTGGCTAATCACTTCATGCACCCGCGCTACGAGGTCGAGCGTGAATACGCCGTGCGGGTTTTTGGCGAACTGACCGAAGGCCAGTTGCTGCAATTGACGCAGGGCATAGAACTGGACGATGGCCCAGCCAATTTTGATGTGATACACCCGCTGGGTGGCGAGGGATCTAACCATTGGTACAAGGTGGTATTGCGCGAAGGCCGCAACCGCGAAGTAAGGCGTTTGTTTGAAGCGCTTGCCTTGCCGGTGAGCCGCTTGATGCGCGTACGCTTTGGCCCAATCAATCTGCCACCACGCCTCAAGCGCGGCCAAATGTTGGAGCTGGAGCCAAAAGAAGTCGTCAGCCTGCTGGAATGGGCAGGGCTGGAAGCTCCGAAAGGGCCGCTGCGTCAGCGCACCGCACGCGAGATAGAAAAAGCCTCAATTGTGTTTACGCCAAAAGCACGCAAAGCACCTTCCAGCCGTGAAGGCGCGAGCAGGCCCACGCCAGAGTATGCCAATGCGCCAGCAGACGGACGCCGCAGAACTGGCCGGGACCAGCCAACTGATGGCAGGGCAGCTCCAACAGGCAGGCCAGTTAAGAAAGCAGGAAAGCCAGCGGCTAATCGGCGGGTGAGGCAGACCAGTGATTTGACGGCGCCTAAACAGCAGAAGCGGAGTGATAGGAATCGTGGTCGAGGCTAATAAAGCCTTAGAAATTTGTTCAATAATTGAGGCTGATGCTCAGTTTTGGTTAGAACAGGCTGAATTGTATTTTTATTCAGCCCAAATAATTGCGGGACATTTTGAAAAAATTTCGCCGAGACTACCAACTTACCCAAGGATGCGTATTGCCAAGATAGCATGCACTCAATCGCTTTTATTTTGGGGCTGAAGTAGCTTAGCTTAGATGCTAAGCTACTTCAGCCCCATTAACTATTTTACTCAGATATGATAAGAGTGGTTATGCTGTTACTTCAATAGCCAAGGAGGGCAAAATGAAACGCAGATTGTATTTCATGCTTCCGGACATCAGCGCAGCGCGACATGCATGGAAAG
>JADGRN010000107.1 GCA_017880825.1 Methylophilaceae bacterium
GCTGATGTCGCACTTGGGACGCCCTAAAGAAGGGCCGACCGAGGGTCGTTATGATGACAAGGACAGCCTTAAACCAGTAGCGGAACATCTGTGCAAGCTGCTCAGCCGCCAGGTAAAGACCTCAGTGTTGCTGATGCGCGCGCTTTCCGATTTGGTCAGCGAGATGAAAGACGCGCTGTATTCTGCGGCAGAAATTGAGCGGGTCAAGCGTAGCGTAGACCACTTTGACAAGGCACGTTGCGAGGTAAAGCTGTATCAGGACTGGTTGGGCAACGGCAGGAAGAGCCTTGAGGAAATGCGCGATGGTGAAGTCGGCGTGCTGGAAAATGTGCGCTTCAATATCGGCGAAAATAACAACGAAGACCGCCTTTCCTGGGAAATGGCGCAGATTTGCGACATATACGTGATGGATGCCTTTGGCACTGCGCACCGCGCCCAAGCCTCCACCCACGGCGTGGCAAAATATGCACCGGTGGCGTGCGCAGGCCCACTTTTGGTGGCTGAGCTGGAAGCGCTGGGCAAGGCGCTGGATAATCCGGCACGCCCGATGGTCGCCATCGTCGGTGGCTCCAAGGTTTCATCCAAGCTGACGGTACTGGAGTCGCTGTCACATATTGTTGACCAGCTGATTGTCGGTGGCGGCATTGCCAATACGTTCATCAAGGCGGCTGGCTATAACGTCGGCAAATCTTTATATGAAGAGGACCTGGTAGAGGAAGCCAGGCGTCTCATCGCGGCGGCTAAGGCCAAAGGCAGCGATATACCGATACCGACCGACGTGGTGGTAGGCAAAAAGTTTGATGCCAAGGAAGCGGCGATTGTCAAAAAAGTAACCGAAGTGGCCGATGACGACATGATTTTCGACATTGGCCCGGAAACTGCTAGAGCTTATGCTGAATACCTTAAGAAGGCCGGCACCATCGTTTGGAATGGCCCGGTTGGGGTATTTGAATTCGACCAGTTCAGCAAAGGCACCAGGACACTGGCATTAGCCATTGCAGACAGTCCGGCGTTCTCCATTGCCGGCGGCGGCGATACATTGGCGGCGATCGCTAAATACGACATCGGAAATCGGATTTCCTATATTTCGACCGGTGGTGGTGCATTTCTGGAGTTCCTGGAAGGCAAGAAACTGCCTGCCGTGGATATCCTGGAGCAGCGTGCCAAAACGTAACAAAATAAGACTAAACTGGTAAGCACCAGATGCGGGGCGCGCTTAAGGTCCCCCGTAATCATTTTCGGGAGCATCAAAAAGCCAAATTTCGTCACGATACGGCGTTGCTCTAAAAATTTTATCGCTTACATATTAAATATATGCGGCACACTAAAATTTTTCTCACACCTAATCTCGTTTAAAACTTAGGCTTTTTAGAAGCCCCTTTTATAGAAAGTAGTACATTGACCTTACGCAAAACAAAGATTGTCGCGACTCTGGGGCCCGCCTCCAGCAGCGAAGAAGTGCTTGAACGCATGATAGATGCTGGCGTGAATGTGGTGCGCCTCAACTTTTCCCACGGCAGCGCGCAGGATCATATCGAGCGCGCCAATCTGGTGCGTGAGATTGCCGCGCGTCTGCGTCGTCCGATAGGTGTGCTGTGCGACTTGCAGGGTCCAAAGATCCGCATAGGCAAGTTTGAAAACAGCAAAATTCAGCTCAAGACTGGAACCAAGTTTATATTGGATGCGGCGTGTGAACTGGGTAACCAGGAGCGTGTTGGTCTCGATTACAAGACATTACCGTCTGAAGTAGTGCCGGGTACGGTGCTGCTGCTGGACGATGGCCGCATTGTCATGAGTGTGGATGCGGTACACGGCAGCGAGGTTCACTGCACTGTTGAAATGGGCGGGACGCTTTCCAACAATAAAGGCATCAATCGCATGGGTGGTGGCCTCGCCGCAGAGGCGCTCACTGAGAAGGACCGTGAAGACATCAAGACTGCCGCGCTCATAGAAGCCGATTACGTCGCCATCTCCTTTCCGCGCAGCGGTGCCGATGTGCAATTGGCGCGCAGCCTGGTGCGTGCGGCTGGAGGCCGCGCCGATATCGTGGCCAAGATTGAGCGTGCCGAGGCGATTCCGGCACTGGAAGAAATCATCGAGGCTGCCGATGTGATTATGGTGGCGCGTGGCGATCTGGGCGTAGAGGTAGGCGATGCCGCTGTGCCTGGCCTGCAGAAACGTATGATCCGCATGGCGCGCGCGCATAATAAGCTGGTGATTACTGCCACACAGATGCTGGAATCGATGATCACCAGCCCGATTCCAACCCGTGCGGAAGTCTCCGATGTGGCGAATGCGGTGCTGGATGGCACCGATGCGGTGATGCTGTCGGCAGAAAGTGCTGTGGGCGCATATCCGGTAGAGGCGATTGCCGCTTTGCATCGGGTGTGTATAGAAGCCGAAAAGGATTACGACAGCCAGCATCTCAAGCAGAAAATTAATCAGGAATTCCAGCGAGTTGACGAAGCTATCGCCATGGCGGCGATTTACACGGCACAGCATTTGAAAGTGGATGCCATTGCCGCGCTGACGCAATCCGGTGCGTCGGTCATGTGGCTGTCGCGTTCCAATACTATCGTGCCGATTTACGCGCTGACGCCGGAAAAAGACACACGGCGTAAACTCACGCTGTATCGCGGTGTTTACCCATTCCCTTTCAACCATGAATCCAAAGACCCGGCAGTGATTCTGGGGGATGCACAAGATGATCTGTTGATGAGGGGTGCGGTAAAGAATGGCGATCTGATCATGATCATGATGGGTGAGCCCATCGGAAAATCCGGGGGCACCAATACCCTTAAAATTCTTAGGGTTGGCGCGCATCGACAAAGTTGATTTAATCCACTTTTCATGCTAAAAAATCAAACTTAATAGCCTGACAGCACTTTCCAACCTAAAATATAAAACGCGTTTTAAAATGTTAACTGAGGAGAAATATCATGGCACTCGTCTCACTACGTCAACTATGTGATCATGGCGCCGAGTACGGCTACGGTATGCCGTCGTTCAACGTCAACAACATGGAACAGGTCCAAGCCATCATGCAGGCGGCCGATGAGTGTGATAGCCCGGTCATCATGCAAGGCTCCGCCGGGGCGCGCAAATATGCCGGTGAAGCCTTTTTGCGCCACCTCATCTTGGCTGCGGTAGAGGCCTATCCGCATATTCCCATCGTCATGCATCAGGATCACGGGGCTTCGCCGTCGGTGTGCATCCAGTCTATGCGCTCCGGTTTTAGTTCGGTGATGATGGATGGCTCGTTGCAGGAGGATATGAAAACCCCAGCGAGCTATGAATACAATGTCGAAGTCACGCGCAAGGTAGTCGATATAGCACACGTCATTGGCGTATCGGTGGAAGGCGAGCTGGGTTGCCTGGGTTCTCTGGAAAGCGGCATGGCGGGTAAGGAAGACGGCCACGGCGCAGAAGGCCAATTGGACCACTCACAATTACTGACCGACCCGGAAGAAGCCGCCGACTTTGTCAAGAAGACCGGCGTAGATGCGCTGGCCATTGCCATCGGTACCTCCCACGGCGCTTACAAGTTCAAGCGCCCGCCCACTGGTGAAACTTTAGCCATTGATCGCATCAAGGAAATTCACGCCCGCATTCCTAATACCCACCTGGTTATGCACGGTTCGTCCTCGGTGCCGCAAGAATGGCTCAAAATCATCAATAATTACGGTGGCAATATGGGCGAAACCTATGGCGTACCGGTGGAAGAAATCGTCGAAGGCATCAAGCACGGGGTACGCAAGGTCAACATTGATACCGACTTGCGTATGGCTTCCACGGGCGCGATACGCCGCTTTTTAGGCTCGCCGGAGAACTCCAAAGAGTTTGACCCGCGCAAATTCCTGCTCGCCGCCACCAAAGCCATGAAGGATATCTGCAAGGCGCGCTATGAGGCGTTTGGCTCTGCCGGACAAGCCAGCAAAATCAGGGCAATTTCCTGCGATAGTATGGCCGAGCGTTACAAGAAGGGTGAGCTGGCGGCGATAGTCAGGTAAGATGGTTATGGATGTACAGAAAGGCGGCCTTGGCCGCCTTTTTTGTTGCATTCACTTGATAAATCAGTATTAAAGCGTCAGGCTAAAGCCTTTTTTCTCGGCTATCTGCGCGCCTTCATTCAATAAGAATTCTTTGAACATCTGTGCTGTGGCACTGAGCCGTTTACCCGTGCGATGTACCACATACCAGTCGCGCATGATGGGGAAGGACTGTACATCCAGCACCACCAGCCGTTGGGCTTCCAGTTCCAGTGATAGCGTGTGCAGCGAGAGTATGCCCAATCCCATGCCCGCCTGAACCGCTTGTTTGATGGCCTCGTTAGTGCTCATCTCGCTGCCGGTGGTGAGCTTGACGTTATGCTCGCCGAAATAACGCTCCATCGCAATGCGGGTGCCGGAACCTTGTTCACGCACCAGAAAAGTCTCTTGTTGCAAACGATCCAATGGGATATTCGGCGTGTGTACCAGCGGATGATTCACCGCTGCAATAATCACCAGCGGGTTTTCCATGAATGAAGTCATGTCGAGATCAAGTCCCTCCGGTGGCTTGCCCATCACCACCATATCCATATCATTTTGCGCCAGATGGTTGAGCAGATATTCACGGTTGGTGACGTCGAGGCTGACAGAGACCTTGGGATAGCGCTTGCAGAACTCCGCCAGCAGTTGCGTGGCAAAGTGGCTGGCGGTGGTCGCCACACTGATTGATAGCTTGCCGCGGTCTATGCCTTTCATCTCTTCCAGCACATTTTCCATCTCGGCTAGCTGGTCGAGGATGTTGCGGCAATAGCGGCTGAATTCTTTGCCGGCTTCGGTCAGGTAAATCTTTTTACCGAGTTGCTCGAATAACGCTAAGCCAACAGATTCTTCCAGCTGTTTTATCTGCATGGAAACGGCGGGCTGTGTCAGGTGCAGCGCTTTGGCCGCGCGGGAATAACTCAGGTGATGGGCAACCGCTTCATAAACCCGCAACTGCCGCAGTGTTAAATGGAGCATGATAGTTAATCTGCCGGTGAAAATATATAAGCTAAAGCTTATTATAACAATCAAATACATTGATTGTTACTTATAAAATAATGACGCTATAGTTGATATCAGGCTTGTATGTAGGGACGAATCACCTCTTGCATACTATAAAAAATAAATTAATCATTTGAGGAGTCAGCAATGGACCAGTCCGCACGTTATTCCGATCTCAGTCTTAAAGAGGCCGACCTGATTCAGGGTGGCAAGCACATTCTGGTTGCCTACAAGATGAAACCAAAGGCTGGCCATGGTTATCTGGAATCTGCCGCGCATTTCGCGGCTGAATCATCTACCGGCACCAACGTGGAAGTTAGCACTACCGATGATTTCACCCGGGGTGTAGATGCGCTGGTGTATTACATCGACGAAGCCACCGAAGATATGCGCATCGCTTATCCGCTTGATCTGTTCGACCGTAATATCACTGACGGTCGCATGATGATGGTTTCCTTCCTGACGCTGGTGATTGGTAATAATCAGGGCATGGGCGACATCGAATATGGCAAGATTCACGATTTTTACGTGCCGGAGCGTGCCATCCAGTTGTTCGATGGTCCAGCCAAGGATATCACCGATTTATGGCGTATTCTCGGCCGTCCCATGAAAGATGGTGGTTACATTGCCGGCACTATCATCAAGCCCAAGCTGGGCCTGCGTCCCGAA
>JADGRN010000108.1 GCA_017880825.1 Methylophilaceae bacterium
ATGCGGTGCTGGGCGGAGGCAAACGTGTGCGCGCTCTGCTCGCGCACGCTGCTGCAGAACTGTGTGGGGCGAACCCTGATAAAGCGGACGTCGCGGCTGCGGCAGTCGAACTGATTCATGCCTATTCGTTGGTGCATGATGATATGCCTTGCATGGACGACGATGACCTGCGCCGTGGCAAGCCTTCTTGCCACATGCAATACGACGATGCGACCGCACTGCTGGTGGGCGATGCGCTGCAAAGTCTGGCTTTTCAACTGCTGGCGCAACCCGGCCTCTGTAATGAGGCCACGCGCCAACTGGAAATGCTGCATTTGCTGGCGGTTGCCAGTGGCTCGCGCGGTATGGCGGGTGGCCAGGCTATCGACCTTGCCAGTGTTGGCCAGAGCTTGACCCAGGAAGAACTGGAATATATGCATATTCATAAAACTGGTGCGCTGATTCGCGCAGCAGCGCTGCTCGGTGCCTATTGTGCCGACACAATCGAAACAGCGCGTGTTCATGCGATCGCTCAGTATGCACAGTCCATCGGGCTGGCTTTCCAGGTGGTGGATGATATTCTGGATGAGCAAGCCGATACCGTAACGCTGGGTAAAACTGCGGGCAAGGATGCACAAAGCAACAAGCCGACTTATGTCACCATCCTCGGCCTCGAACGTGCCAAACTGCTTGCGCGCGAATTGCTTGAGAACGCACTCAGCCCTCTAGCCATCTATGGCGCGGAGGCACAACGCTTGAACCAGCTGGCCTACTTCATAACGCAACGTAGCTTTTAACCATGTATCCATTGCTAGATACCATCAATTCACCCGACCAGTTGCGCGCACTGGAGCGCAAACAATTACCGGAGCTGGTCGAACAGTTACGCGCCTTCCTGATTGACAGCGTGTCGCAGACCGGCGGCCATCTATCGTCCAATCTTGGCGTGGTCGAGCTCACCACCGCCTTGCATTATGTATTCAATACGCCGGACGACCGGCTGGTGTGGGATGTCGGCCACCAGACCTATCCGCACAAAATTCTGACCGGCCGCAGGAAAGCCATGACGCAACTGCGTAAGGAAGGCGGCATTGCCGGGTTCCCGCGACGCTCTGAGAGTGAATACGACACCTTTGGCACTGGTCATTCCAGCACCTCGATTTCGGCCGCACTGGGCATGGCAATCGCCGCACAGCGTAGCGGCTCCGAACGCCGCGCTGTGGCGATTATCGGTGATGGCGCGATGACCGCCGGCATGGCTTTCGAGGCGCTCAATAACGCCGGCGCCATGGATGCCAATTTGCTGGTAATCCTGAACGACAACGACATGTCGATTTCGCCCAACGTCGGCGCGTTGCAAAACTATCTGGCGCGACTGCTCTCCGGGCGTTTTTACGACAGCGTGCGGCGTTCCGGCGAGAAAGTGCTGGGGGTTGTCCCGCCCATACTGGAACTGGCCAAACGCGCCGAAGAGCACGTCAAGGGCATGATGACGCCGAGCACCTTGTTTGAGGAATTCGGCTTTAATTATATCGGGCCCATCGATGGCCACGATCTGGATGTGCTGATCGCCACACTGTCCAACATCCGCCAACTGAAAGGGCCCCAGTTCCTGCACGTGGTGACGCAGAAGGGCCATGGCTATCAACCCGCCGAAGACAATCCGGGCAAGTTTCACGGCGTCGGCAAATTCGACCCGAGCAATGGCCACGCGATGGCAGGCGGTGGCAGCAAGACTTACACCCAAGTGTTTGGCGAATGGCTGGTCGACATGGCCGCCTTGGATGAGCGTTTGATCGGCATTACCCCGGCGATGTCAGATGGTTCCGGCCTCAACGAATTTGCAGAAAAATATCCGGAGCGCTTTTTCGATGTCGGCATTGCCGAGCAACACGCGCTCACTTTTGCCGCCGGCCTTGCCTGTGATGGCATGAAACCGGTGGTGGCGATTTACTCGACTTTCCTGCAGCGTGCTTACGACCAGCTGATTCACGACATTGCCTTACAGAATCTGCCGGTGGTGTTTGCCATTGACCGTGCCGGTCTGGTCGGTGCCGACGGCCCCACACATGCAGGCAGCTTCGACATCAGCTATCTGCGCTGCATCCCCAATATGGTGGTGATGACACCGGCGGACGAAAACGAATGCCGCCAGATGCTTTACACCGCATTCCAGCATGACGGGCCTGCTGCAGTGCGCTATCCGCGCGGCTGCGGCTCCGGCGTTGCCGTCGTCAAATCGATGCAAGCCCTGACCATAGGCCGTGGCGAGATTCGGCGCAAAGGGAGAAAAATCGCCATTCTGGCCTTTGGCAGTATGCTGACTCCTGCCATGCAGGCCGGTGAAAAAATCGATGCCACGGTGGCTAACATGCGTTTCGTTAAACCGCTGGATATAGCACTTATTACCCAGCTTGCCGCCGAGCACGACCTGCTGGTGACCGTGGAAGAAAATGCAGTGATGGGCGGGGCGGGAACTGCGGTGATGGAGGTTCTGCAAGGCTTGGGAGCGGATATCCCAATGCTATGCCTGGGCTTGCCTGACCGCTTTATCGAGCATGGCACGCATGAAACCATGCTGGCTGATTGCGGTCTCAATGCAGACGGCATCATTGCTGCAATTGAGAAAAAATTAACCTAGTGTTATACTCAACTATTATTATGAATTAATGGAACGCCCCATGAACCAACCTAGTTTGCTGCCCATTGAAGATGTGCAGAACACGCCGGATATAAGGCATCTGGCCATCGACAAGGTCGGCATCAAGTCCATTCGCCATCCGGTCAAGGTCAAGGACAAGACTGGTGGCATCCAACACACTGTCGCCATGTTTAACATGTATGTGCATTTGCCGCACAACTTCAAGGGTACGCACATGTCGCGTTTTGTTGAGATTCTCAACATGAACGAACGCGAGATTTCAGTCGAGAATTTCGAGACGATTCTGCGTCAAATGGTAAAACGCCTGGAAGCCCAGTCCGGCCACATCGAGATGACCTTCCCCTACTTCGTTAACAAGGTGGCGCCTATCTCTGGCGTACAAAGCCTGCTGGATTACGAAGTGACCTTTATCGGCGAGATCAATGACGGCAAATACGACATCACCGTCAAAGTGCTGGTGCCGGTTACCAGCCTTTGCCCTTGCTCGAAGAAAATTTCTGACTATGGCGCGCACAATCAACGCTCCCATGTCACGGTCACAGCCTGCATCAATGACTTTATCTGGGTGGAAGATTTGATCCGCCTGATTGAAGACCAGGCTTCGAGCGAACTGTATGGCCTGCTCAAGCGGCCGGATGAAAAATTTGTCACCGAACGCGCTTACGACAATCCCAAGTTTGTCGAAGACATGGTGCGTGATGTGGCCGCCAAACTGAATGACGAGCCCCGGATTGATGCGTATGTGGTGGAATCAGAAAATTTTGAATCGATCCATAACCACTCAGCTTATGCGCTGATTGAGCGTGATAAGCGCAAGGGTGAAGCCGCCTAGTATTTCTTGGTCAGTGTGAGGGCAATGCCCTCACTTTTCATTTCCATCCTGTTTAGTGCGCTCATGCCAAGCAACACCACGGCAGGCGAACCGCCTTCCAATACTGTTGCATCGACTTGGTTCAAGATGAGGTTGCCCAGCTTCAGCGTACCAATAACAACATGGTAGCCATTAACGATGCCGTTAGCAGTTTGTATCGGCACCCTTTCGCCTTTTTTATAATCAATACCCGCATAGCGTGCATCTCCGCTATTCATCGCAATCGTTGAAGCGCCGGTATCCACAATGAATTTTAGTGTAGCACCATTAATTTGGCCCTCGGTAAAATGATGCCCGGCCGAGTCCGCATACAGCGTCACACTACCTGACGCCGATCCCGCACCACCCGCAACCGCGGCACCCTGCCCCATGCCCAATTCCTTGCGCTTGCCTTCCAACTCTAACACGGCTTTCCCACTATCGGCCCAAAGTAGTTTTACCCCTTCAGCAGACGATTGGCCAACCGACAAAGTCTGTGGCTTGCCGTTATTAATGACCAAAACAGCCTTGCCATTGAACAACCCGACCACATTAACCTGGGTATCTGCCCGCACGGTTATCGGCAGCACGAGCAGCAGTAATAATATGTTCAGTTGGCCAAGTTTCATGAGGTAGATTTTACCCTTGCTCACTGGTTCCTGGTTCATGTGGCATGAGCCAGGCAAATAGAACCATGCCCACCAAGGCGCAAGCCGCAGAGAGCGTAAAGGTCCAACTCGGCCCCAGCGCCTCCCATGCGAACCCGCTCATCACCGCGCCAAAGGTGCCGCCCAGACCATAAGAAACACTGGTGTAAAGCCCTTGCCCTTTGGACTGGTGGGGGCCACGAAAATACCGATGGGTTAGCGCAACGGCGGCAGCGTGATAGGAGCCAAAAGTCGCCGCATGCAGGGTCTGGGCCAATACGATCAGCCACCACCATTCAATGGCCCAGCCTATAACAAAGAAACGTATGAAAGCCAGCCCCAGGCTGGCCAGCAAAATGCGCCGCAAACCGAACCTGGCAGTAAGACGCGGCATGTAGAGAAAAATTAATATCTCGCAAATCACCCCTAAGGCCCACAGCCCGCCTACTTGCCCGGTAGTGTATCCGTGGTCTACCAGATAGATCGAATAAAACGTGTAGTAAACACCGTGGGCAGCCGCCATGGTAAAGCACGCGGCCATCAGCGCCATCACTTCTCTGCGTCGCAGTATTGTCCAAATCGAGCTGCCATCAGCAGGTGTTACTGTGATTAAAGGCTCAAAGATATAGCGCGAAAGCAGCAGCACTGCGGCTAAAAGACCGAACACCACCCATAACAATACTTTTATATCGGCATGCTCCAACACGTAGCCCAGACCGACCACTGCCAGAATAAAACCTATCGAACCCCACATGCGAATATGCCCATAGCGATCAAATCTATCGCCCAGATGGCCCAGGGTAATAGCTTCAATTAACGGCAGGGATGCGCTCCAGAAAAAGCTGAGCAACAGCATGACGGCGAATAGCCAACTGAAACTCTCGCCAAAAAATACACCGGCATAAGACAGCAGACTTAATGCGGCCAGCCATCGGATGATGTAGGCACGACGACCGGTATGATCAGCCAGCCAGCCCCAGAGGCTGGGCGCGAAGATGCGTGCAACCTGGAACAGCGACATCAATATGGCGATCTGGAATGCGGAAAAAGTCAGGGATTTAAGATAAAGGCTCCAGAATGGAGTGAAGGCGCCGACGAAACCGAAGTAAGCGAAATAGAAGCCGGAGAGACGCCAGTAGGGAAGACCTTGCATGTTGGCGTTTTCTTCAGGAAAAATCAGCCGCGTAAATTGGCTAATACCACGGCTGAAAGACTCATATTCTGGGGGTAGTGGATACCACGTCGCCACACTGCGCACGGTGACGCAAGGCATGGTCAATCAGCACCAGCGCCAGCATGGCCTCCACAATCGGCGTGGCACGTACGCCTACGCATGGGTCATGACGTCCGGTGGTTTGCACGGTCACTGGATTGCCTGCCTTGTCGATGGAACGTCGCTCCTGCGGGATACTGGAAGTCGGCTTGAGCGCCACGTGCACCAGCACCTCCTGCCC
>JADGRN010000017.1 GCA_017880825.1 Methylophilaceae bacterium
TGTTGGCTACGGCTGGCATTACTGCGCTTGAAGACCCGGAAACTTCGCGCAAGCTGATACTGTCGACCAATCGTCCCGATGTACGACTGATTATCGTGCGCGCCACGGATGTACCGACTTATGTGCAATACGGCGCGGCAGACATGGGCATTGCCGGTAAGGATGTACTCAACGAGCACGGCGGGGAAGGCCTGTATCAGCCGCTGGATCTCAAGATTGCACGTTGTAAAATGATGGTGGCGGTGCGCGAGGACTTCGATTATTTCGGCTCAGTGCGCCGCGGTGCACGGCTCAAAGTAGTTACCAAATATGTCAAAACCGCGCGTGAACACTTTGCCGATAAAGGCATGCATGTTGACTTGATCAAGCTCTATGGCTCGATGGAACTGGGTCCCTTAGTTGGTTTGGCGGATGCTATTGTTGACTTGGTCAGCACCGGCGACACACTGCGTGCCAATAATTTGAAGGCGGTGGAAGAGGTGGCTGCCATTAGTTCGCACCTAGTAGTCAACCAGGCATCGCTCAAACTCAAGCGTGATTTGCTGCAACCCATGATGGATGCCTTCGCTCAAGCCGTTGCCAATAAACAGGATTAATGCATAAGCGCCTTTAATATGAATATCAGACGTTTTTCTTCCACCCAAGCCAATTTTGACGCTGAGCTCAAGCAGTTGCTTGCCTTTGAAACCGCGCAGGATGAAGAGATCGACCAGGTCGTCGCTAACATTCTGCGTGATGTTAAAAAGCGCGGCGATGCTGCCGTACTGGAATATACCCAGCGTTTTGATCGCTTGAATGCGGCTACTATTGCCGAGTTGGAGCTTTCTCAGGCAGAACTGAAAGCAGCACTGGATAGCCTGCCTGCAGACCAACGCCGGGCGCTGGAACAGGCCGCTGAGCGTGTGCGGGCTTATCACGAGAAGCAGTTGATGTCATCCTGGAGCTACACCGAAGACGACGGCACTTTACTGGGACAGCAAGTTACCTCATTGGATCGTGTCGGCCTCTATGTGCCGGGCGGCAAAGCAGCCTACCCTTCATCGGTCTTGATGAATGCGATCCCGGCCAAGGTGGCAGGTGTCGAAGAGTTGATCATGGTGGTACCAACGCCGGGGGGTGAAAAGAATGCGCTGGTGCTGGCCGCAGCAGCGGTATGCGGTGTTGATCGCGTGTTCTGCATCGGCGGTGCACAAGCTGTGGGTGCGCTGGCTTATGGCACCCAGATCGTGCCGCAGGTGGACAAGATTGTCGGGCCCGGCAATGCTTATGTGGCCGCTGCCAAGCGCCGTGTGTTCGGGGTGGTAGGCATTGACATGGTGGCCGGTCCTTCCGAGATTCTGGTGATTTGCGACGGCAAAACCAATCCGGACTGGATTGCCATGGACTTGTTCTCGCAAGCTGAACACGACGAACTGGCGCAAGCGATATTACTGTCGCCTGACGCTGCATTTCTCGATCAGGTGGCCGCAAGCATTGATCGCCAGGTGGAAGAAATGCCGCGCAAAGACATCATCCGCACTTCGCTGCAGGACCGTGGTGCGCTGATCCAGGTGCGCGACCTGGAGGAAGCGGCAAGCATCGCCAACTTCATTGCTCCGGAACACCTGGAATTATCAGTGGACGATCCATTGGCGTTCAGCAAAAAAATCAAACATGCCGGTGCCATTTTCATGGGACGTGATACTTGTGAGGCGCTGGGTGATTATTGCGCAGGCCCTAACCACGTGTTGCCTACCTCGCGCACCGCGCGCTTCTCCTCCCCACTCGGCGTATATGATTTCCAGAAGCGCTCCAGTTTGATCATGGTGTCGTCGCAAGGCGCACAAACCTTGGGCAGAATGGCTGCCACGCTGGCTTATGGTGAAGGTTTGCAAGCGCACGCACGCTCCGCCGAATATCGTCTGAAAAAAGGCACTGCCTGAGATCATGAGCAAGTTTTGGAGTCAGGTGGTACATAACCTCACCCCCTATGTGCCTGGCGAACAGCCCAAGCTGCCCAACCTCATCAAACTCAACACCAACGAAAATCCCTACGGCCCCAGCCCCAAGGTGCTGGAAGCGTTGCGCGCTGAGGCGGCCGATAGTTTACGACTGTATCCCGACCCTGATTCCAATAAGCTCAAAGCGGCCATTGCTGAGTTTCATGGACTGAGTTCCGCACAAGTGTTTGTCGGCAACGGTTCGGATGAAGTGTTAGCACACACTTTCCAAGCACTGCTGAAGCACAATGCAGCGCTGCTTTTTCCGGACATTACCTACAGTTTTTATCCAGTGTATTGCCGTCTCTATGGTATTCAGTACCAGACCATTCCACTGACGGGATCTTTCGAGATTAATGTGGATGACTACCGGCAGCCCAATGGCGGCATCATTTTCCCCAACCCCAATGCGCCTACCGGCCGTTTGCTGGCGTTAGCGGAAATCGAGCGATTGCTGAAAGTAAACACTGACTCAGTCGTGGTAGTAGACGAGGCCTATATAGATTTCGGTGGCGAATCTGCAGTTGTACTGGTCAATCAATATCCGCAACTGCTGGTGATACACACCCTGTCCAAGGCGCGTTCTCTGGCAGGTTTGCGCGTTGGTTATGCGGTGGGCCACCCGGATTTGATCGATGCGCTGCAGCGCGTTAAAGATAGCTTCAATTCCTATCCTTTGGACCGCTTCGCCCAAGCTGGCGCTGTAGCGGCCATGCAGGATCGAGCGTATTTTGAAAATATCCGGCAAAAGGTTATTACTACACGCACCAAGTTGATAAGCGATCTGGAAGCTTTGGACTTCAGCGTGTTGCCCTCTGGCGCCAACTTTATTTTTGCGCGCCATGTAAGCCGTGATGGCGCCGACCTCACCGCCCAGTTACGCGAACGCAGTATTATCGTGCGGCACTTCAAAAACCCCGCTCGTATCGCCCCGTTCCTGCGTATTACCATAGGCACCGAATATCAGTGTCGGTCGCTGGTTGAGGCGTTGAGAGAGATTGAAGCGACCGCCAATCCCTAGTTGCTGGTTTTACTGATAACTAACACTAAAGCAGGGATGGCGGGTAGTGGTTCAGTTTGAATTTGCCAGGAAGTAAGTGTTAGAATGTTATGGTTAACCGTATTGTTATAAAAAAATGTATTATTAGCTCGTGTTAAATCAGAAGCTTGTAACCAAATCGGAGAAAGTATCATGGCACAAACCCAAATGGCATTAGACTCACTGGATTTCGACGCAACAGTAGCACTGGCTACCAAGGTAGCACCGCACGTGGACATTCTTGAAATCGGTACCCCTTGCATCAAGCACAACGGCATCAAGATGCTGGAAATCCTGAAGGCAAAATTCCCCAACAACAAGATTCTGGTTGACCTGAAGACCATGGACGCCGGCTTCTACGAAGCCGAGCCATTCTACAAGGCCGGTGCAGACATCTGTACCGTGCTGGGTACTGCCGACCTGGGCACCATCAAGGGTGTGGTTGACGTAGCCAACAAGTATGGCAAAGAGTGCCAGGTTGACCTGATCAACGTCACCGACAAAGCCAAGCGTGCCACCGAAGCGGCCAAGCTGGGTGCGCACATCATCGGGGTGCATACCGGTTTGGACGCACAAGCCGCTGGCGGCACCCCATTCACCGATCTGGCCACGATCATCGGCCTGAATCTGGGAGTGAAGGTCTCCGTGGCTGGTGGTATCAAGGCTGCGACCGTGAAGCAAGTAAAAGATGCTGGTGCTAACATCATCGTGGCTGGCGCTGCCATCTACGGTGCGACTGACCCTGCCGCTTCCGCTGCTGAAATTACTAACTTGGCGCATGGCGATTCAGGTTCGGGTGGCGGTTTGTTTGGCTGGCTCAAAAAACTTCTGGGTTAATTAAACTAACTCGGCAAATTAAACGACCCCGGGGATAAGCCCGAGGTCGTTTTTTTGATTTTGGTAACCTATAGCGCCAGTGCGCCGTGTTTGGGTTAGAATACGCAAAGGTATCAGTTATTTATCGGTTTCTTACATTCAAACAGTGATTAAGTAGCCCTTTATGCGCACCGCTGAAGTTACTCGCAATACGCTTGAGACTCAAATCTTCGTGGCCATCAACCTTGATGGCACAGGTCTGTCGAAGTTCGCCACTGGCTTGGCTTTTCTCGACCACATGCTGGACCAGATTGCGCGGCACGGCATGATGGATATCACGGTCGCAGCCAAAGGCGATCTGCACATAGACGCGCATCACACCGTTGAAGATATTGGCATTACCCTGGGACAGGCCTTTACCAAGGCGATAGGCGATAAAAAAGGCCTGCGCCGTTATGGCCATGCCTATGTGCCGCTGGACGAGGCTTTATCGCGCGTGGTGCTGGATCTCTCAGGCCGTTCGGGACTCGAATTCGGCGTTGAATTTACGCGTGCACGGATAGGCGATTTTGATGTGGATTTGATACACGAATTTTTCCAGGGCTTTGTTAATCACGCCTTGGTGACCTTGCACATCGATAATCTGCGTGGGGATAATGCCCACCATCAGGCAGAAACCATCTTCAAGGCCTTTGGCCGTGCCCTGCGCGTAGCGGTGGAACTCGATCAGCGCATGGCGGGCATCATGCCGTCAACCAAGGGATCGCTCTAGAATTCAATAACTGCAGGCACCCGAGCGAAATGATAACGAGGCGCAAAAAACGAAACCCCCGGAGTTTACTAAACCGTAAATGAGGATTTTGGGTTTTTTTGTGACAAAGTTAGCATGAGAGAAGTGCTTGCAGCACCTAACCATGATTGATATTGCAATAATAGATTACGGCATGGGCAATTTGCGTTCCGTGTCCAAAGCGCTGGAGCATGTGGCACCGGATAAAAACGTGGTTGTCACCAGCGATCCCACACAAATTGACGCTGCTGGGCGTGTGGTGTTTCCCGGCCAAGGGGCTATGCCGGATTGCATGCGCGAACTGGATGCACGCAACCTGCGCGCAGCCGTGATAGCTGCTGCTGCCAGCAAGCCTTTCCTCGGCATCTGTATCGGCTTGCAATTACTGTTTGAGCACAGCGAAGAAGGCAATACTGTGGGCCTGGGCATCTTGCCCGGCAAAGTCAAACGCTTTGCCATGCAGGATATGCATGATGCGCAGGGTAACAAGCTTAAAGTGCCACACATGGGCTGGAATCAGGTCTATCAAAGCCAAGCACACCCTCTGTGGGCGGGCATAGAAGACGGCTCACGCTTTTATTTTGTGCATAGTTATTATGTTGAGCCGGTAGATAGCGGGTTAGTGGCAGGGTTTAGCGAATACCCTTCACGCTTTACGAGTGCCGTGGCACGCGATAATATTTTTGCTGTGCAGTTTCACCCGGAAAAAAGCCAACACGATGGGCTTAAACTTTTATCCAATTTCGTTCATTGGAATGGAAATTCTTGAGTACCGGCGTCCCTAACTTACTTTCAATTTTAATTACTCTCAATTCACTATGTTAATCATTCCTGCTATCGATATTAAAGATGGTCATTGCGTGCGTCTTAAACAAGGCCTGATGGAAGATGCTACGGTGTTTTCCGAAGACCCCGGCGCCATGGCGCGCCATTGGGTGGATAAAGGCGGCAAACGCCTGCATCTAGTGGATCTCAACGGCGCATTTGCCGGTAAGCCGGTGAATGAGGCAGCGATTAAAGCCATTGTCAGTGCGGTCGACGGCGATATCCCGATCCAGCTGGGTGGCGGTATTCGCGACTTGGAAACCATAGAGCGCTATCTGGACGATGGCATTAGCTATGTGATTATCGGTACCGCGGCAGTCAAGAATCCGGGTTTCCTGCATGAAGCCTGCTACGCCTTTCCCGGCCAGATCATGGTAGGCTTGGACGCCAAGGATGGCAAAGTTGCAGTGGATGGCTGGTCCAAGCTGACCGGGCATGATGTGGTAGACCTTGCCAAAAAATTTGAAGATTACGGCGTCGAAGCCGTGGTCTATACCGACATTGGCCGCGACGGCATGCTGACCGGCGTGAATATCGAGGCAACAGTTGCTCTGGCGCAAGCGCTTATGATTCCGGTCATCGCCAGCGGCGGTATTGCCAATCTGGAAGATGTCAAACGTTTGTGCGAGGTAGAAGCCGAGGGCATCATGGGGGCGATTACGGGACGTGCGATTTACGAGGGCACACTGGATTTTTCTGCAGCACAGGCGCTGGCGGACGAACTCAGCACTCAATTAAGCGAGAAGCTCGCTGGACTAATCTGATGAGCTTTATCTAATGGGTCTCGCCAAGCGCATCATCCCTTGCCTGGATGTCACCGATGGGCGCGTGGTTAAAGGCGTCAATTTTGCCGAGTTGCGTGACGCGGGTGACCCGGTAGAAATCGCCCGTCGTTATGATGAACAAGGTGCAGATGAGCTGGCATTTCTCGACATCACGGCTAGCTCTGACAATCGTGGCCTGATCCTGCACATCATCGAGGAAGTGGCCTCACAAGTATTTATTCCGCTGACTGTCGGTGGTGGCGTGCGAGAAGTCGAAGATGTGCGACGCCTGCTCAATGCGGGTGCCGATAAAGTCAGTATCAATACCTCCGCAATATTGAATCCGCAATTAGTTGCTGATGCCTCTAATCGCTTTGGTTCGCAGTGTATCGTGGTAGCGATTGACGCCAAACAAGTAGGTGAAACTGATTCAAAAGCCCTTCGCTGGGAAGTCTTTACCCACGGCGGCCGCAAGCCAACCGGCCTCGACGCAGTGGAGTGGGCGAAACGCATGGTGGCTTTGGGTGCGGGTGAGTTGTTGCTGACCAGCATGGATAGAGATGGCACCAAGATGGGCTTTAACCTTGAACTCACGCGCGCCATTAGCGATGCAGTTGATGTGCCGGTGATCGCCTCCGGTGGTGTCGGTAATCTGGATCACCTGGTGGATGGCATAAAACTGGGCGGTGCCGATGCCGTGCTGGCAGCAAGTATTTTCCACTATGGGGAATATACTGTGCGTGAAGCGAAAGAATATATGAACGCACGCGGCATAGAGGTAAGACTTTGAACATGCTGAAGGCAGTATCATCGTGAGCAACTCCTGGCTGGATAAGGTCAGTTGGACAGCGGATGGGCTGGTGCCTGTTATCGTCCAGGAGTCAGGTACAGGCAAAGTACTGATGTTCGCTTTTATGAACCGTGAAGCATTAAAACTCACGATTGAAACTGGCCATGCGGTCTATTGGTCGCGTTCCCGTAACAAGTTGTGGCGCAAGGGCGAAGAGTCCGGTCACGTGCAGCAAGTGCACGAAATCCGCCTTGATTGCGACCAGGATGCACTGTTGCTGACGGTGGAACAGGTTGGCGGAATTGCCTGTCACACGGGACGGCATAATTGCTTTTTCCAGAAGCTGGAGAATGACGATTGGGTGATAGACCAGCCGGTACTAAAAAATCCTCAGGACATTTACGGCCATGAGTGATGTATTGAATCGTCTGGCAGAGCTACTTGAACAGCGTAAAAGTGCCGACCCGCAATCCTCGTACGTAGCCAAGCTTTATGCCAAAGGCATGGACAGCATCCTGAAAAAAATTGGCGAAGAAGCGACTGAAACCATCATGGCGGCCAAAGATGGCGACCCGCAAAAGATCATCTATGAGACCGCGGATCTATGGTTCCACTGCATGGTCATGCTAGCCAAGGCCGGCTTGAATCCGCAGGATGTGCTGGATGAATTGGCGCGTCGTGAAGGCTTGTCTGGATTGGCAGAGAAGGCTAGCCGCAAGGAGTAGGAAGATGAATGGCGATTGTATTTTTTGCAAGATTATCAAAGGCGATATTCCCTCGAAGAAAATTTACGAGGATGATGAAGTAATCGTCTTTAATGACATCCATCCGCTTGCGCCAGTGCATTTTATGCTTGTGCCCAAGCTGCATATGGAGAGTCTGGCGAACTGTAGTGCCGAACATCAGGCGTTGCTGGGCAAGATGTTGTTACTTGCGCCCAAGCTGGCTGCCGAGCAGGGGTTGCAGGGCTTTCGCACCATGATTAACACGGGTCGCGAAGGCGGTCAGGAAGTATTTCATCTGCATGTGCATGTATTTGGTGGCGGTTCTAGCCTACCTAAAACCTAGTTAAATCTCAGGAGAATCAATATGGGTTCATTTAGTATTTGGCATTGGTTGATTGTGCTGGTGATTGTAGTGCTGATATTTGGCACCAAAAAACTGCGCAATATCGGCAGCGACGTTGGCGGCGCGGCGAAGAGCTTTAAAGATGCCATGAACGAAGAAAAAGCCACACCCAAACTGGATGACGCTGCTTCCGGTCATACGGTCGAAGGTGAAGTCACGCAAAAAACCAAGCAGTAAACCGCCTTGTTTGATGTCGCCTTCTCCGAGCTGGTTGTTATTGCCATTGTCGCGCTGATTGTTATCGGCCCGGAAAAATTGCCCAAAGTGGCACGTACGCTGGGCTTGCTGCTCGGGCGCATGCAGCGCTATGTGGCCACGGTAAAAGCGGATATTGACAGCGAAATGCAGCTTGAAGATATGCGTAAATTACAGCAGGATGTGCAGCAAAGAATGACCCAGACGCAAGCAGAAATTGGCAGTGAAACCAAGCATATTGAGCAAAGCATTGCTGGCGCCACCAAGCCAGACCTACCGCCTGACACTAAACAATGAATGCTAATTCATTGTGAATGACGCTTGATGTTGAATACCAGCGAAACCTTCATCTCTCACTTGATTGAATTGCGCGAGCGTTTGCTACGTATCGTGATGGGCTTGGTGCTGGTGTTTTTGTGTCTGTTTCCGTTCGCCAACAAAATTTACACGCTATTGGCACACCCGTTGTTGACCAAGTTACCGGCTGGCGGACACATGATTGCCACTGCAGTTACCACGCCGTTTTTTGTGCCGATGAAAGTCGCCATGTTGGCAGCTTTTGTTATCTCGTTACCGCACACTTTGTATCAGGTATGGGCGTTTGTAGCGCCGGGTTTATACACACATGAGCGGCGTTTTATGGCGCCACTGATAGTGGCGAGTACGCTGCTATTCATTGTCGGCATGGCTTTCGCCTATTTTCTGGTGTTTCCGGTGGTGTTTGGCTTTATCACCAGTACCGCACCAGAAGGCGTGGCGGTGATGACGGATATAGGCAGCTACCTGGATTTTGTCATCACCTTGTTCATGGCGTTTGGTATGGCTTTTGAGGTGCCGGTGGTGGTGGTACTGTTGGTGCGATTTGGCATGGTGAACATCAAAACGCTGAAAGAGATTCGTTCTTACGTGGTCGTCGGTGCTTTTGTGTTGGGCGCGATATTTACACCACCGGATATCATTTCGCAAATCATGCTGGCAGTGCCACTCTGGTTACTTTACGAAGTAGGTATCCTGGCGGCTGGCCTGGTCAACGCGAAAAAAGCCCAAACCATAGGAGGTGGTTGACCTTTCACTGGCCTATTCTCGTTGCGCTTGAGGTTGCGGTCGCGGACGCTTGCCTACGGTTATTGCGATGTCCATCTCGTTTTGATCGCGCATAATTTTCAGTGCAGCCGGTTTTTCTGGTTTGAGCGCAGAGATCAGATTGAGCATAGTGGAACTGTCAGTGACTTCCCGGCCATTAATCTCAAGCAGGATGTCACCTGGTTTGAGGCCCGCGCGATCGGCAGGGCTATTGCGTAAAATGCCGGCAATCAGCGAGCCACGTACGGCTTTAAGTTTAAAGGACTCGGCAAGTTCTGGCGTGATGTCCTGTGCTTCAATGCCTATCCAGCCACGTGTGACGCTGCCTTGGCGAATAATTTGCTCCATCACCTGCTTGGCCAGGCTGACCGGAATGGCGAAGCCTATGCCCAAGGAGCCGCCGTCGCGTGAAAAGATGGCGCTGTTGATGCCGACCAGATTGCCATCGACATCAATCAAAGCACCACCCGAGTTGCCCGGATTAATGGGTGCATCGGTCTGCATGAAATTCTCAAAAGTGTTGATGCCTAGATGGTTACGACCCAGTGCGCTAATAATGCCTTGCGTCACCGTTTCTCCAATCCCGTAAGGGTTGCCGATGGCAAGCACGACGTCACCCACATTGGTCTGTTCGGATCGCCCAAAGGTAATCGCAGGCAGATTTTTCATATCTACTTTGATTACCGCCAAATCGGTTTCGGGATCCGTGCCCACTACGCGGCCCGGCATAGTGCGCCCATCAGCCAGCGCGATTTCAATTTCATCAGCAGCTTCAACCACGTGATTATTGGTCAGGATCAGGCCTTGCGAACTGACAATGACGCCAGAACCCAGGCTGTTTTCACGCCGTGTTTGTCCATCTGACGGATCACCAAAGAAGTCCTGAAACCTGGGGTCATCGATGCGGGGCTGGCTAGGCGCTGTTATTTGCTTGCTGGTGAAAATGTTAACAACGGATGGCATGGCTTTTTTCGCCGCGGCGCTATATGAATTCGGCGCGACAGAATTGGTTCTGGTTTCTGCTTGTTTAACCAGTACGGTCTTATCCCGCATACCCAGTATATTGGGATTGAATAGCTGCACGACAAACAACACAGCGAGACTGATGGTGACTGTTTGTGCAAAAATGAGCCAGAATTTGCGCATGAGAAAAAGGTGGTTAAATTGGTGAAGTTGACAGAGTTGCTTGATTATACCGGACAAATCCTTGATGTTGAGCGCTTCCGTGACTATTGCCCAAACGGCTTGCAGGTCGAGGGACGCGGCGAAATCAACAGCATCATCAGCGGTGTTACGGCGAGTATGGCGCTGTTGCAGGCCGCCGAACAGGCAGGTGCTGATCTGGTATTGGTGCATCATGGCTATTTTTGGCGTAACGAAGATGCCCGCGTGACGGGCATCAAGCGTGCAAGGTTGAAATTTTTGCTGGAACGAGACATCAGTCTGGTTGCCTACCATCTGCCGCTGGATGCGCATCGGGAGCTTGGCAACAATGCCCAATTAGCGCGCGTACTGGGCTTTAGTATTGACGGCTGGGCTGGTGAACAGAATATTATTGCATTTGGCGCTCTGTCCGGGACCATGAGCTTTCAAAGCTTGGGCCAGCATATTGCCAGTTGTCTTGGGCGCACGCCCATGCTGATTGGCGAGCCATCCAAGCCAGTCAGACGTGTTGCCTGGTGCACCGGTGCGGCACAGGACTTTCTGCAGCAGGCAATCTGCTTGGGTGTTGATGCTTTCATCAGCGGGGAAATTTCGGAGCAAACCGTGCATTTGGCACGTGAATCCGGCGTGTGCTTCATCTCCGCCGGACATCATGCTAGCGAGCGTTATGGGGTGCAGGCTTTGGCCGGTCATCTTGCGCAGCGTTTTAATTTGCAGCATAAGTTTGTCGATATCGACAACCCGGTTTAAATTTTTGTAAGGAAACTGTAAAATAGCAAATTTGGCGCATACCGCATAAAAACTAGGTAATAAATCTAGGGACTAAATCTAAAGGGCTGGTGATGGCGAATCAACAAGTAAATCAAGGCAAGAGACGATTTCTGATTGCAGCGACTACTGCCGTGGGCGGTGCTGCGGCAGTCGCGGTGGCGGTGCCTTTCGTAATAAGCATGATGCCCAGCGAGCGGGCCAAGGCGGCCGGCGCACCGGTAGAGCAGGACATCAGCAAAATTGAGCCTGGCTCTATGATAACGGTTGAGTGGCGTGGCAAGCCGGTGTGGATTGTGAGCCTTACGCCCGAGATGGCCAGCTTGCTTGCCAAGCATAATGACAAGCTTTCTGACCCCATGCTGGATGTGGTAACCCAGCAACCGGATTACTGTAAGAATACCACCCGCTCAATCAGGCCCAATCTGGTGGTGATGGTGGGTATCTGTACGCACTTGGGCTGTTCGCCCTCACCCAAGTTGCAGGCCGGCAGTGATATGGGTGCGGACTGGCCAGGCGGTTTCTACTGTCCATGTCACGGTTCCAAATTCGATTTGACCGGTCGCGTGTTCAAAGGCTCGCCCGCGCCAATCAATCTGGAAGTTCCTCGGTATAAATACCTCAGCGATACCCTGCTGCTGATTGGCCAAGACGATAAAGGGGTGGCATAAGCATGGAAAAATATCTGACGGGTTTACTGGGCTGGATAGATGAACGTTTTCCCCTCACGGCTAACTGGAAAGCTCACCTTTCCGAATACTACGCACCAAAAAACTTTAATTTCTGGTATTACTTCGGTTCGCTGGCAATGCTGGTGCTGGTGCTGCAAATCGTCACCGGTATTTTTCTCACCATGCACTACAAGCCGGATGCGGAGCTGGCTTTCGCCTCTGTCGAATACATTATGCGCGATGTGTCGTGGGGCTGGCTGATTCGCTATATGCACTCCACCGGTTCTTCCATGTTCTTTGTGGTGGTTTATCTGCACATGTTGCGTGGCATGTTATATGGCTCTTATCGCAATCCGCGTGAGCTGCTCTGGCTGTTTGGGGTGGGCATTTTTCTGTGCCTGATGGGTGAGGCTTTCTTTGGCTACCTGTTGCCCTGGGGTCAGATGTCTTACTGGGGGGCGCAGGTAATCATTAACCTGTTCACCTCGATTCCGTTTATCGGGCCGGACATTTCGCTGTGGGTGCGAGGCGACTACACGGTGTCGGACGCCACGCTCAACCGTTTCTTTGCCTTCCACGTGGCTGCTTTGCCGCTGGTGCTGCTGGGCCTGGTAGCCGCGCACATTATTGCGTTACATGAGGTCGGTTCGAACAACCCGGATGGCGTCGAGATTAAAAAGCTCAAGGACCCCAAGACACATATCCCGCTGGATGGCATCCCTTTCCACCCCTATTACACGGTGAAAGATATTGTTGGCGTCGCGGTATTCCTGATCGTGTTTTCAGCGATCCTATTTTTTGCGCCGGAGATGGGCGGTTATTTTCTTGAAGCGAACAATTTCATTCCCGCCGATTCGCTGAAGACGCCGCCACATATTGCACCGGTATGGTATTTCACGCCTTACTACTCGATCTTGCGTGCCGTGCCGCCGATTCTGAATTCGCAGTTCCCTGGGGTGGCGGCGATGGGGCTGTCAGTCATGGTATTTGCATTGCTGCCCTGGCTGGATCGCAGCCCGGTGAAGTCCATCCGTTATCGCGGCAACCAGTACAAGGTGTGGCTGGCGTTGTTCGTGATCAGCTTCCTGGTGCTTGGCTATCTTGGCACCGAGCCAACCAATGTGTGGGGGCAATTCAGTGGTTCATGGGCAGAGCATCTTGATATCAAGGAGCGCGCTACATGGGCTGCGCGCCTGTTTACCCTGGTGTACTTCCTGTTCTTCGTGCTGATGCCGTGGTACAGCAAAATCGACAAGACCAAACCAGTGCCGGAAAGGGTGACGGGATAATGAAAAAGCTGATTCTCATGTTGAGCTTGCTGGTGCCGCTGGCGGTTCTGGCCAATGAAGATGCGGCTCTGCAGCATGCGCCGATCAACCCGAACAATCAGGCTTCATTACAACGTGGTGCCAAGGTGTTTGTGAATTATTGCCTTAATTGCCACAGCGCAGCCTATATGCGCTACAACCGGCTGGCGGATATCGGCCTGACGGAAGCCCAGATCAAGGCCAATCTGCTGTTTGCCGCCGAAAAAGTGGGCGAGCCTATGACTGTCGCGATGAACAAGAAAGATGCCAAAGACTGGTTCGGGGTACCACCGCCCGACCTTTCGGTTGAGGCGCGCGCACGTGGCGCAGACTGGTTATATACCTATTTACGCGGCTTCTACCGTGACGATACACGTCCGACCGGTTGGAACAATACGGTATTCGATAAGGTCGGCATGCCGCATATCCTGTGGCAACTGCAAGGCCAGCAAATTCTGAAAGTTGAGGAAAAGCTGGATGCGCATGGCGAGAAGGCCGAGATGCATACGCTGGTGCTGGACAAACCTGGTCTGCTGTCTCCTGCAGAGTACGATGGTGTGGTTGCCGATCTGGTGAATTATCTGGTGTTTATGGGCGAGCCAGCGAAAAATCAACGTCTGCATTTAGGTCTGATTGTGTTACTGTTCCTCGGGCTGTTTTATGTGATTGCTTTCTATTTGAAGAAAGAGTTCTGGAAAGACGTGCATTGATTTAATACTTGCGGGAGCTGTCGCGGTTGCGGCACGTCTCCCGTTTTTTGTTTTTTAGCTAGCAGGAAACCAATATTATGATGACCCTATACTCAGGCACGACCGATCCTTACAGTCACCGCTGCCGCATTGTCCTGTTTGAAAAAGGCATGGACTTTCAGGTCATTGATGTCGACCTCGCCAACAAGCCAGAAGATCTAGCCATCATCAACCCGTATAATCAAGTACCGGTGCTGGTGGAGCGCGATTTGGTATTGCAGCAAGCCAACATCATCAACGAATATATTGATGAGCGTTTCCCGCATCCGCAGTTGATGCCGGCCGATCCTGTGATGCGTGCCCGTGCGCGACTGTTCTTGCACAATTTTGAAGAGCAATTGTTTGATCATATTGCGGATATTGAATCCGGCAATGCTAAAACAGCCGACAAGGCACGCAGCATCGTGCGCGATAACCTGACACAGCTCGTGCCATTGTTCAGCAAACAGCAATATATCCTGGGTGACGAATTTTCCATGCTGGATGTGGCCATCGCGCCCTTGCTGTGGAGGCTCGGACATTATGGGATAGAACTGCCCAAGCAGGCTGCGCCCTTGCTCAAGTATGCCGAACGCATTTTTTCGCGCCCGGCTTATATCGATGCCATGACGCCTTCAGAAAAGGCCATGCGCAAGTAATCGGTCGCAAACTAAGTCGGCAAAACAATGAGCGAATTCACCTCCACCAAGCCCTATATGATTCGTGCCATGCATGAATGGTGCGTAGATAACGGCTTGACGCCACATCTGCTGGTAGCGGTAGATGCGCAGACCAGAGTGCCGATGGCCTATGTCAAGGATGGCGAGATTATGCTTAATCTTAACTATTCTGCGACTAAAGATTTGTTAATCGGCAATGAAGCGATTACTTTTTCAGCGCGGTTCGGCGGTAAGGCCAGCGATTTGTATGTTCCGTTGCATGCAGTCCGTGGTATATTCGCCCGCGAAAATGGACAGGGCATGTTTTTCCAGCCCGAAACCGAAGAGACTAACCACGAGGCTGGCAAGGCAAAAATTGCAGCCAACGTGACGGAATCGCCGGACCAGCCGCCTGACAAGCCAGAGGCTGCTAAAAAGCCATCGTTGAAATTAGTCAAGTAGGGCAAGTATTAAGGGTAAAAGCCCTTTTTATATTTGGAATCATTCCTCAGCCGGATTAGCTCAGTTGGTAGAGCAGCTGATTTGTAATCAGAAGGTCGTTGGTTCGATTCCGACATCCGGCACCA